>CAWKZI010000175.1:0-5554 GCA_963854365.1 Gammaproteobacteria bacterium | reverse complement strand
CAACTTCAACAGCCGAATCTGTGAAAGCCTCATCTACCTATGTTAGTCCTAAAGATCTGCAACGCTGGCAACAACATGCTTCCAATGTAACTATTCTGAGAGATCGTTGGGGCATTCCCCACATCTATGGGCGCAGTGATGCCGACACAGTATTCGGCACTCTATTTGCCCAAGCCGAAGATGATTTTAATCGCGTCGAAACCAATTATATTAATGCCATGGGGTTGTTAGCTGAAGCTGAGGGGAAATCTGCGCTTTATCGAGACCTTCGCATGCAATTGTTTATTCAGCCCGAGGATTTACAAGAGCAATACCAGAGCAGCCCAGCTTGGTTACAGTCGCTAATGAACGCCTTTGCCGACGGCCTAAACTACTACCTTTATAATCATCCAGAGGTAGAGCCAAGGGTAATCCAAAAATTTGAACCCTGGATGGCCTTGAGTTTCACCGAAGGTAGCATTGGTGGAGACATAGAAAGAGTGGATTTAAATTTACTACAATCATTCTATGGAGATAAACAAGATCGTTCCAATTCAAATTTACTTGCCAATAATGCAACCCCAAAAGATGAAGAACCAAGAGGGTCTAATGGCTTTGCAATATCGCCAGCCAATACAGCTAACGGCAACGCGCTCTTCCTCATTAACCCACATACTTCATTCTTTTTTCGTTCAGAACTTCATATGGTAAGCGAAGAGGGATTAAACGCATATGGTGCCGTCACCTGGGGCCAATTTTTTGTCTATCAAGGTTTTAACGAAAACACCGGTTGGATGCATACATCCAGCCGTGCGGATGCCATTGATGAATATTTGGAAACTATAATTGAAAAGGATGATGGTTATTACTATGTCTACGGAGACGATGAGAGAAAGTTAGAAGAGTCTTCCCGGGTATTGCAATACAAGAAAGATGGATCGATTGCCTCTGAGAAATTTACTGTTTACCACAGCCATCATGGCCCAATTATTAGAGAACAAGATGGAAAATGGGTGAGTATCAAACTTATGCAATCACCAATAGATGCGTTAACACAATCCTATATACGAACTAAAACAACAAATTATGCGGAATTTCATGACACCATGAAACTGCAAACAAATTCTTCTAACAATACAGTTTATGCAGACTCAGATGGAAACATCGCTTACTTCCACGGTAATTTTATTCCCGTGCGAGACATTCAATTCGATTGGAACTTGCCGCTTGATGGTTCCAACCCTGCAACCGAATGGCAAGGCCTTCACTCTGTAGAAGAAACTATTACTCTTTTAAACCCGCCCAATGGATGGATACAAAATACCAACAATACTCCATTCTCAGCAGCGGGTGAATTCAGCCCAAAGCAAGAAAATTATCCGACCTATATGGCTAATAATCCAGAGAATTTTCGTGGCATTCATGCGGTGAAAGTCTTGGAAAATAAATCTGATTTTACCTTGGATACACTTATAAACGCTGCCTATGAACCAACTCTAACTGCATTTGAACAATTAGTGCCAGAGTTGGTTTTAATCACCGAAGTTGATAGCAATCAAGAGCAGCGATTTCCTATCCAACCCGAAACCTTGTTATACATAGACCTGCTTCGTAACTGGGACCTAAAAGCCTCAGTAGATTCAGAGGCTACTTCTTTAGCCATATACTGGGCAGAGGAAATGCGCCGCTCGTTAAGAGATGACGCTGCTGCTGCAGGCAGCAATATTTATGACTATATGGTTGAACGATCGAATGCATCGCAGAAACTAAGAGCACTTCGAACCGCCGCCGAAAAACTCACTGCGGATTTTGGTAGCTGGCAAGTACCTTGGGGTGAAATTAATCGGTATCAGCGAAACGATGGCAGTATTGTCCAACAATTCGATGATAGCAAACCAAGTATAGCTGTTGGCTTTGCTAGCTCCCGTTGGGGTTCTCTGGCTTCCTTCGGAGCAAGAACTTATCCTGGCACAAAACGTATTTACGGTACTAGTGGAAATAGTTTCGTGGCTGTAGTGGAATTCGGTAGTCAAGTTAGAGCCAAGGCGATTACAGTTGGGGGCTTAAATAGCAACCCCGATTCCGAACATTTTTCTGATCAAGCACTGATGTATGCCCAAGGAAATTTTCGCGATGTTTTATTTTATCGCGAGGATATCGAAAAAAATCTAGAGCGAATCTATCAGCCAGGCCTGCAGTAACCAAATTACGCCAAAATTGCGCTATGCTATCTTCATGCGCTAGGCTATCTAGAATTTCGAAGTGTCCTTTGCTCTGATTCCTAGTAATCAATAATCTACAGAAACTATAAGCCATGAGTAATTCAAATTCATTCCAAGCTGGCAGACACTTTCTACAAATACCCGGTCCCTCTAATGTGCCGGATAGCGTTTTAAGAGCAATTGCTCAGCCGGTCATTGATCATAGAGGACCAGACTTTCCTGAACTTACCAACCGGATTCTTGACAAGCTAGCTCCAGTATTTAACACCAGCGCATCCATCTTTATATTTCCTGCTTCTGGAACCGGTGGTTGGGAAAGCGCCTTGTTAAATACGCTGTCGCCCGGTGATCGCGTACTGGCTTTTGAAACAGGCCATTTCGCCACTTTATGGAAGCAAGTAGCGGACAAATTAGGGCTTGAAGTTAGCTGGATTAAAGGAGATTGGCGAACTGGAATTGACCCTAATCGTGTCGAAGATTGTTTACGGGCTGATACTGATAAATCTATTAAGGCAGTACTGGCTGTACATACTGAAACCTCAACTGGCGTTACTAGCCAGATTGAAAAAATTCGCAGCGCGATTGATGCAGTAGAACATCCTGCTTTATTTATGGTTGATGCGGTTTCATCTCTGGCTTGTACAGAGTTTAAACATGACAAGTGGCAAGTTGATGTAACTATCTCAGCTTCTCAAAAAGGTCTTATGTTACCTCCTGGACTCTGCTTTAACGCCGTTAGTGAAAAAGCCATAGAGTTTTCAAAATCTTCCAAATCCCACCATTCGTACTGGCAGTGGGATACGATGATAGAAAATAATAATCGAGGGTATTTCCCTTATACGCCAAGCACCAATTTACTTTATGGATTGGATGAAGCACTTAACCTTTTGCATAGCGAAGGAATGGGTGAAGTATTCCAACGCCATGCCCGCCTTGCTGAGGCGACACGCAGGGCAGTAGAGGCTTGGGGGCTGGAAATCGTCTGCAAGAATTCGGCTGAGTATTCCAATTCGACAACAGCTGTATTGGTGGCTGAAGGAGAAAATGCGGACAAGTTGCGCAATACTATTCTTAGAAAGTTTAATATGTCATTAGGTACTGGGCTCGGAAAATTGAAAGGTAAAATTTTCCGTATTGGGCACATTGGAGATTTCAATGATCTGATGTTGGCTGGCACTTTGTCTGGTGTAGAAATGGGACTGGCTATTAGTGACATCTCACACAACAAGGGAGGCATTGAGGCAGCGCTGAACTATCTGTCCTCTAACTAACTATCCCGATGCTAAGAGCCTCGCAGTTAACTCCCCTTCAGCACTAAGTTAAAAAACTGATTTCCGGAAAAAATTGAAATTTAGAAATAAAAACTAAAAGAGAAATAAAACCTTAATTAGAAAACCTCTGGAGTTATCATGGATCCTTCAACTGCAGTTAATACCAGCGCCGCTATCTCACTGGCAGGTTTCGCGGTCGTTATTTTTCTTCTGTTATTTCTAATCGCAAAATGGAAATGGCATGTTTTCTTCGCCTTGTTAATTCCCATTATGTTGTTCGGCATATTGCCAGGAGTACAGCAAAATAATTTTATCGATGCTTTCGAAAGTGGGTTCGGCAACACTCTTGGGTCAATTGGAGTAGTAATTGTTCTCGGCTCCATCATCGCAGAAGCTCTTAAGCACACTGGTGCGATTCAAGTCATTACCAAATCAATGGTAAATTTAGTTGGATCACAACGCATGCCCCTGGCCCTAACTCTTACTGGTTTTATCATCGGTGTCGCGATTTTTTCAGATGTTGCCTATGTGATCTTAAACCCTCTGGTGCACTCGGCGGCAAAAACCATGGGAGTAGGCATAGCTGTAATGTCCACAGGGTTAGTTGGCGCGCTGCAGCTAACCCATGCAATTGTACCCCCAACCCCTGGCCCCTTGGCAGCAGCGGCATTGTTAGGTGCTGATATAGGAAAAACAATTATTTTCGGTGGAATTGCCTGTTTCTTCGGCTCACTCGCCTGTTGGGCATGGGGAGTCTATGTCGCAGGGCCACGGATTAAGACCATGGCATCAGATGAATTCGATGGTTCCAATTTTGACGAAATTCCACCAGACCAACTACCCAGCACGCTAAGCTCATACACACCAATAGTAATTCCCATTATGTTGATTGCAGCCCAGAGTGTTGTGGCACTGGTCTTCGAGGAAGGCCACTTCCTTAGGACTTTATTTCTTTATCTTGGGTGGCCGGTGGTAGCCCTCTCCGTGGGGGTTTGGTTAGCTTATCGCAATATCAAGAGTGTGGATGCAAAAGAAAAAGCCAAGGATGAATGGGTCGAATCTGCACTGAAAACATCAGCGATGATTCTTGTGGTTACAGGCCTTGGCGGATCACTTAGTGCGATCTTACGTGGCACACCAGCGGTGGATTTTATTGCAGCTATGTTCACTGACTACGGCTTACCAACAATCTTACTACCTTTCGTAATAGGGATAATAGGGAACCTTATCACCGGCTCTACTACTGTAGGAGTTATAACCGCTGCGTCTTTAGTTGCGCCAATGTTGGGAAGCCTGAGCCTTTCCCCAGAAGCGGCGATGCTAGCAGGTGCTAGTGGCTCAGTAATTATTAAATACGTAAATAGCAGTTATTTTTGGGTCTGCACGTCGCTTTCTCGACTTAGTGTACCCGATGCTGTTTTTAGTTATGGGGGGGCCACATTAGTCGGCGGCTTGGTTTCATTTATGACAGTTTGTGTGATGTGGAGTGTTGGCTTTATCTAAAAATACAGGGCTAATTATCTAAAGCCATTTCCAAAACTCGAGCAACATGCAGAGCATCACGCCCAGTGCCGTGGTTAATTTGACCGCGGCAGCTCGTGCCATCAGCTACGATAAGGGTATTACTACTTGATTCTCTGACGCTGGGAAACAAACTGAGCTCTCCCATAGCCATCGATATAGCATAATTCTTAGCATCATATCCAAATGAGCCGGCCATTCCGCAACAGCTCGATTCAATAGTTTCAGTTTCTAACTCAGGAACCAAGGCTAGCACCTTCTCAACAGATGACATAAGAGCAAAGGCCTTTTGATGACAGTGGCCATGAAGCAGAGCCTTCTTATGCCTAATCGGCTTCAACTTAAGCTCTAAGTTCTCCGTCTCCAATTCTTTGGCAAGGAATTCTTCAAAGAGGAAAGTGTTTTCTGCAAGAGCATCCGTTGCCGGGCCTGGCAACAAGGAAGGAAACTCATCGCGCAATGTAAGCAAACACGAAGGTTCTAAGCCAACGATAGGAACTTTTCTTTCCACAAAAGGCTGCAAGGCATCAATCATTCTAATGGCTTCTTTACGCGCTTCAT
>CAWKZI010000174.1:0-5575 GCA_963854365.1 Gammaproteobacteria bacterium | reverse complement strand
GAAGCAGGTAGTGATGTTACAAAGGCAGAGGTCCTCCTCCCTCACGGGGTGATCAGAGAATTAGGGGATTTCAATATCGCTCTGGATCTAGGCTACGAAGTGGGTGCATCTATCAGCGTGTCAGTGCAAGGTCTGGATGTTGCTGCAGGTGTCAGCGCCGATGGCTCAATGATTGAAGAAATTGATGAGGCTGAAGCTGCCGAAGAACCAGCTGGAGTAGATATAGAGGAAGTTGCAGCGCCTGTTACTGGCGAAACTGAAGCGAATTCCGAAGACACTTAAGCTCAAAGTACTAGGCTCAGCTAGCATCATTAAGCACCATTCTGTACACTCGAATGGTGCTTTTTTTGTGACCTATTTTTGAAATTTCATGTCCGAACCATTTGAACCCAACAGCCCGCCGCCTTTCGATAATCAGGCAAATAAACTGGCTACCCTTAAAGTTCCGCCCCATTCAGTAGAGGCAGAACAGGCTGTGCTCGGCGGTTTAATGCTGGATAACCGAGAATGGGATAATATCGCTGATATTCTTCTTACTGAAGATTTTTACCGTTCCGAACATCAACTTATTTTCCAGGTAATGACTCAGCAAAGTGAAGGCAACAGTCCGATCGATGTTGTAACACTAGTTGAATCTCTGAGTTCCTTAAATAAGTTAGAAAATGCTGGTGGCATAGATTATTTAAGCGAACTAGCTGGCAACGCTCGCGGCACTGCCAATATTATGGCTTATGCTGATATTATTAGTGAGCGAGCGATCTTGCGTCGCCTGATTGGAGCAGCCAACACTATTGCCGACAGCAGCTATAACACTGGTGGTAAGAAAGCCAAACAAGTCTTGGATAATGCTGAATCGCTGGTCTTCAATATTAATGACGAAAGAGCGGGGGACCAGGGCCCACTGCATATCAACCCTCTAGTTACTCAGGCAGTTGATCGAATTGATGAGTTAAGTGCTCTTGATGGGGACCTCACTGGGCTTAGCAGCGGGTTTAGAGATCTCGATGCCATGACCTCGGGATGGCAGAAATCTGACTTAGTCATTGTGGCTGGCAGGCCTTCAATGGGCAAGACAGCCTTTGCTATGAACCTGGTAGAGAACGCCATAATGACGAGCAAAGACGCTATCGTCGTGTTTAGTTTAGAGATGCCTGCAGAAAGTTTGATTTTCCGAATGCTTTCCTCCATTGGTCGAATTGATCAAACCAAATTACGTAGCGGGCAACTAACTGATGAAGATTTTCCTGGCTTCAATAGCGCTGTAGCGACATTGCAAGATCGACCACTTTATATAGATGACAGTGCCTCTATAACACCGATGGAAATGCGTGCCAGATTGCGACGGGTTGATCGCCAATTGGACAGAGAAAAGAATCAAACTGCTTCTTCTGGAGTCGGTGGCGATGGCGATGATGGAAATGGAGCTGAGAGTGATGTTCAAAAGATAAAATCTAAGGATGAAAGAAAAACCAATATAGGTATGGTGGTAGTCGACTACTTGCAACTTATGCAATTAAAGGGAACAACTGAAAATAGGGTGGGAGAGATTTCAGAAATTTCCCGCTCGCTAAAATTGTTAGCCAGGGATTTTAAATGCCCAGTTATTGCTCTTTCACAGCTGAACCGCGGATTAGAGCAGCGTCCAAATAAGCGTCCGGTAATGTCAGACTTACGAGAATCTGGGGCTATCGAGCAAGACGCCGATGTCATCGCATTTATTTACCGAGATGAGGTCTACAATGAAGATTCCCCGGATAAAGGTGTGGCAGAAGTCATAATAGGGAAGCAACGTAATGGGCCAATTGGTACTGTTCGGCTAAGTTTTCAGGGACAATTCACTCGTTTTGAGAACTACGCACAACCTCGCTATGACGATAGCTATACCCACGGTCAATAAGCTCTTATTCGCATAGTAATTCCCTCGTAGCATTCAATCTGGAACCAAGGCATGGCAGAAGTTAACAAACGAACTTGGATAACCATCGATCTGCATGCTTTGCGTAAGAATCTGTCTCAGGTAAGCGCTCTCTGCCCAGATTCAAGAATCTTTCCAATTATTAAATCCAACGGCTATGGTCATGGCATGGTTCTGGCCGCGCGGGCATTGTTAGAAAGTCGCGGAAAAATTCAAGGGTTTGGGGTTGCAGCCCTAGAAGAAGCCCTAGAGCTAAATCGCGAACTAGAACCCAAAGAATTGGGCCTCGATCTCTTGCTGCTGCCAGGCTTTGCTTCAGTAGATGAGTTATCAACTTGCCTTCATGCTGGTATAAGCTCGGTCATTCATTCTGAGTATCAAGTACAACTATTGCGAGACACTGCAAGAAATAATCCTGGCTTTCCTGCTACCAAACTATGGATAAAATTGAATACTGGAATGAATCGCTTGGGTTTGAGTTCAGAAGCCTGTATCAACGTATTCAAAGAATTTTCGGATAACTCAAAATTTCCGAATATTGAGCTAATTCTTATGTCTCACCTAGCCTATGCAGATGATATGAAATACGGTCCGTCCTATGACTTCACTCAAAATCAGCTTGCTGAATTTGCAAAGGTTCGTGATGTTGTGCAGTTTTTCAGTGATAAGAAGATCGAAAGTAGCATGGCGGCATCCGCCGGAATATTAACTCTGCCCGAGTCTCACCACGAAATTGTGCGCCCCGGCGTGATGTTATATGGAGCTTCTCCCCTGGCAAGACAAACTGGAGAAGATTTGGGTTTGTTGCCGGTCATGACATTGCACTCTCGGCTTATTGCAGTTAATGAAGTGAGCGCAGGTTCTTGTATTGGTTACGGTGCGACTTATACCTGCGATAAAGACACTCGGGTCGGCGTTGTCTCAGTTGGCTACGGCGATGGCTATCCTCGGTCTGCTGCAAATGGAACACCGGTCTTGATAAAGACAGCTTCCGGTGCTTTGAGAGCCAGACTTATTGGTAGAGTTTCCATGGATATGATTACTATCGATCTGGATGGAATCGAAGATGCGCAGATTGGTGATGATATTATTCTTTGGGGGGAAGGCCTTTGCGCTGATGAAGTGGCTCATCATACGGGCACGATTTCTTACGAACTCTTCTGTCAGGTTACTAAGCGTGTAAGCTATGAATACATTTGATTATTAAGTGCTGGAGTAAATAACAAACCAATGGCTAAAACAAAACTGGCATTTGTCTGTGTCGACTGTGGGACTGAGCATGGGCAGTGGCAAGGACAGTGTGCCTCATGCAAAGCTTGGAATACTCTCTCTCAGATTAACCTTGGTAGCAGCAATTCGCCGGCAACTAAGATCGACTTTCGTAAACAGGGCTATGCTGGCGATCAATCTAACGTGCAAAACTTATCCGACCTTGACCTTGAAGCACTGCCGCGTTTTTCAAGTTCCATTGGAGAATTGGATCGTGTGCTCGGTGGTGGCTTGGTACCGGGTTCGGTTGTGCTTATTGGTGGCAATCCTGGAGCAGGTAAAAGCACTCTGCTGCTGCAGATAATGTGTTTGTTAGCCAGTAGTAACAAGGCTGCGTTGTATGTCACTGGTGAAGAATCACTGCAGCAAGTAGGTATGCGCGCAAAGCGCCTAGAACTTCCTACAGAAAATTTAAAAATGCTGGCAGAAACCAACGTCGAACAAATTTGCAATGCGGCTCAGCAACATAAACCAGAATTAATAGTAGTGGATTCGATTCAGGTTATGCATAGTGCCGATGTTGCTTCTGCGCCTGGAAGTGTTTCTCAAGTGCGGGAGTGTGCCGCATACCTTATTCAATACGCCAAGCAAACCAACACCGTTTTATTTTTAGTTGGTCATGTAACAAAAGAAGGTAACCTCGCAGGTCCAAAAGTTCTTGAACACATGATTGATTGTTTCATTATGTTGGAAGGGGGTAATGATACTAAGTATCGAATTTTGCGAGGGCAGAAAAATCGGTTTGGCGCGGTGAATGAACTTGGTGTGTTTGCAATGACAGAGCAGGGCCTGAAAGAAGTGACGAATCCTTCAGCAATTTTCCTTGCAAGAACTGAAGAAGACACACCTGGCTCAATTGTTATGGTTTTATGGGAAGGAACTCGGCCTTTATTGGTTGAGATTCAAGCTTTAGTGGACAGCAGTCAGCTGGGTAATCCTCGGCGAGTGGCCGTAGGCTTGGAGCAAAATCGTCTGGCTATGTTGTTGGCAATACTCCACCGGCATGGTGGACTTTATATGGCGGATCAAGATGTTTTCGTTAACGTAGTTGGAGGGGTAAAGGTAACTGAAACCAGCGCTGATCTTGCTCTTTTGCTGGCTATAGTTTCTAGTTTTAAGGACCGATCCTTACCAAAAAATTTGGTGGTTTTTGGTGAAGTAGGATTGGCAGGAGAAATCAGACCTGTGCCTGGCGGCCAGGAGCGCTTGCAAGAAGCTGCAAAGCACGGGTTTACCAGAGCCATTGTTCCAAAAGCAAATGCGCCTCAAACAAAGATCAATGGCCTTGAGGTGATTGGTGTAACTAAAATAGATCAGGCTTTAGATGCTCTCTAATCTGGTGCTCGCTCAAAATCTGCTCTTATGGTTTTCGTTGCCAAATAATAATGAACTGCACACCAAAGGTTTACTAAGACAGTTATAGACATGGCAAAACGCAGGCTGTCATCTCCATATCTGGGCTCTAAATAGTCACTCATAAATCCAGTTACCATTGGACCCAAGCCCAAACCAATCAAGTTAAGTACGAATAACAAGATAGCCGAACCCATCGCACGCATTCGTATACCGACGAGAAAGTGAGTGGAGGCTATGCATGGCCCAAGATACCAGCCACCAAAAAATACTGGTAAAAAATAGGAATAAACGGCGAGGTATCCATCTGGCATGATCAGGAAAGTATTCAGGGCCAGAGGCACTGCTGCAATGGTGGATATAAAAGGAATCCATACATACCATGTTTTATCCCCGGTTTTGCGGTTCATTCGATCGGAAGCCCAGCCGCCGAAATAGGTACCTGCCAGTCCTCCTATGCCAGCAATCATGCCGTAGTACCATCCCACGTCAAGAATTGACATGCCATGTGTACGCCCCAGGAACAAAGGCATAAAATTTCCCATGCCATAGGTCACGAAAGCATGCAGTGCGCAGGCGAAAGAGAGGTGTCGAAAAGATTTGCGTTCCCAAAGGAACGCCAACACACGCCAGAACCCCGGTGGCGCCACGTCGCTCTTTGCTTCGGCCATTCCTCGTGGGGGTTCTTTGATGACTAGGCGAACAATTAGTGCTAGCAGTAAGCCAGGTAAACCCACTACTATGAAGGCAATACGCCAGTCGAAATACTGCACTAGGTAGGCCCCTCCGACGGTTCCAACTAGTACTCCGCCATATACTCCAAGCGAATAAGTAGACAACGCCGTGGCCCGCTGTTCTGCAGGAAAGATATCCGAGACAATGGAATGCGACGGCGGAGAGCCACCTGCTTCACCTACACCTACACCGAAACGAGCCATAAAAAGTTGAGTGAAATTCTGAGCATAACCACAGAGTGCTGTCATAGCGCTCCATATAACCGCGGAGATTGCGATGATGTTACGGCGATTACTTATATCA
>CAWKZI010000173.1:0-5587 GCA_963854365.1 Gammaproteobacteria bacterium | reverse complement strand
TATCGACGGGGATGTAATTTTCGCTGTGCCGGGGAATTTTACCCGGCAACAATTAGCCATTCTTTTAGGTATAGCAAAACAATGCCCCTTTACCCCAGTAGGGGTAGTTGATTCAGCCTTAGCAGCAGCTGTATCTGTGGCAAATTCTCATTCGCTAATCTATGTTGACATTCAGCTGCATCAAGTTCTTCTCACTAAATTAACCACTAGTGACTCAGCTGTAACTACAGAATCTGTTATCCAGGTTCCAGGTGTTGGTTCTCAGAATTTTATGGATTTGCTAATGCAGCTAACTACCGATCTTTTTGTACAACAATGTCGATTCAACCCTCAACACAATGCTGATTCAGAACAGCTTCTTTACAACGCGTTACCAAATTGGCTGCAGAGAGATAATGAAAATAAGAACAGCTTGTTGATGGAGCTAAATACTGGCAGTGCAGTTTATACTGCAAAAATGCCTCGAGAAAGTTTGATAAATAACTTGGGCGACTATTACAAAAAAATTAATCAACAAATTGATGTATTGGCGACGGGGGAAAATACTCAACTGCTAGTTAGTAATGCTCTCGCGGCACTTCCAGGATTTGTTTCTTCGTTGAAACAATCAAGGAACCTCTACATATTGGATGCTGATACTATTAATTCCGCATGTTTGGAAAGCCAGCAACACATCCTTGCTGACGCGTACTCAATTCATTTGGTCAATACTCTTCCCCTTATTAAGTCCATTTCTAGAAATACTGGTGCTGATGTTTTGGAATTCGAATCAACCAAAGAATTAGTTCAAGCAAACGCGACGACAAATGAAGATGTCGATCGAGCGATAACAGAAATCGGAAAGAGTATAGAGACAAACCCAACTCATGCATTATATTCTAATAGAGCGATAGCAGTGGAAAAGCTGCAGATCAAGAATAACGTAGCTCTTAATGGTGACGGGGGAAATGCATTGATCCTGTCTTTGGATGAGCTACCAGAACAATTAGGTCACATGGAAAGCAGTGATGGAGATTTGTATTTAGACAGTGGCAGCCAAGAATTTTACTTAAACAAAAAGAAAGTTAGTGGAAAACAAAAATTAGGTCTCGGCGACAGAGTTAAATTCGCAGAGAATGCAGAAGACATTCAGTTGATACAGGTAAGCAATGCCCAGCAAGAAATCTGATCGTCGCAAAATGAACCCAATTAGCTTGGCATTTTTGGATGTCATGTTTTGCGGCTTTGGTGCTGTTATTTTGATTTTCTTAATTTTGGATCACACGAGCACAGTCGCAGACGTAGTGAGTAATCCTGAATTAACAGCAGAGATTAACCTTCTCCAAGAAGAGGTAGACCAAGGTCAGCTTGGCTTAGTTCAGCTGCGCAATACTTTATCAGACGTAGATTTTGACGTGGTCACCGCCGAGGGATTGGCTAGGCAGATCCAACAGCAACTAGATACATTTTTGCAGGAGTTAGCCGCTTTGGAAAATTCTAGTCTGGCGACCGAAGAGAGCATCGAAAAACTTCGAGCTGACGTACGAGCATTGGAAGAAGAGTTACAGCGGCTTCAGGCTAGTTCATTTCAACAAGATGGCAATAGCGTTCGGCAGTTTCTCGGAGACGGTAACCGCCAGTATCTTTCTGGGCTTTACCTTGGGGGGCAGCGGATTTTAGTGCTAGTAGATAGCTCCGCCAGTATGCTGGATAGCACCATCGTAAACATTATTAGAACCCGCAATATGTCTGATGAAAGGAAGCGGGAAGCACCTAAATGGCAACGCGTTGTTAAAACTGTAGATTGGATTAGCACACAACTCCCAGTTACTAGTAGATACCAGATTTTGAGTTTTAATACTGGCTATGAGTCAGTGGTTCTAGGTACTGAGGGGCGATGGCTTGAAGTGGCAGATAGAGACCAGCTAAATCAAGCCATTGAGTCGGTCAAACGCATCGTGCCCACTAATGGAACTAATATGGAGCAAATATTCAGAGCAGCGGCAAATATGTCTCCGCCACCTGATAATATTTTCCTTATTACAGATGGCCTGCCAACGCTCAGTGATCGCGGTTCGTCAAATTCTCTGGTGACTCCTTCTGAACGTATGGATCTCTATGCTGAAGCGGTAGAAGAGCTTCCACAGGGTGTGCCCATAAATATTGTGCTAATGCCATTAGAGGGAGACCCTAGCGCTTCAGCAGCTTTTTGGGAGCTGGCACAATACTCTCGGGGATCCTATTTAACACCGTCTTCTGATTGGCCATAAATTATGAAGCGTAAGAATAGAGAAACAGATTCATTTTCCGTGTCCTTCTTGGACGTTGCCGCCTGTGGTTTTGGTGCGATGATCATTCTTCTAATGATTACAAAATCCTCGGCACCAATAACTATAGAATATGCGGATGTGCCTGATCCGGAAGGCAGTATTGCAGAATTACAGGAACAGCTTTTTGCTATCCGTGGTGAAACCACAATTTATAATCGAGATTTAGATGCGAAGCATGAGCAACTTTCGGCAATGAAAGACCGTATCGCCCGTCTGCGCCGCGACATCACTGACATTCAGGGCAAATACCAAACATCCACTCAACTCTCCGATGAAACCACTGATGAAATAGGACGATTATCTTCGGCGCAGCAGTCCATGACCGATGAAATGCAGCGGTTGTTGGCTAACAGTGAAGCGCCCGAGAACAACGCTATTGGAGGCATTCCAGTTGATAGCGAATATATAATTTTTGTAATAGATACTTCCGGTAGCATGTTTAATAATCCAAGTTGGAGCAAAATGCTTGGAGTTATTGACGACACTCTCAATGTTTATCCTGAAGTGAAAGGTATACAAGTGATGAATGACATGGGTGATTATATGTTTGATTCATACAGAGGAGAGTGGATACCTGATACTCCGGGTCGGCGTGCTCAGATTATGTCTACTCTGCGCAGTTGGAACCCTTATAGCAACAGTAGCCCGGTTGAAGGAGTAACGAGGGCAATTAATACCTTCTATGCGCCAGATAAAAAAATAAGTATTTACGTTCTTGGTGATGATTTCCAACCTGGCGGGTCTATTCAAGGAGTGCTTCGAACAATTGACCGAATCAATGTTGAAGATGAAAATGGAGATCGCTTGGTGAGAATACATGGCATTGGTTTTCCCACTATATTTGCGGGTCCCCAGAGGTTTCATCAGAGTGTTTATCGATATTCCACTTTAATGCGAGAGATGACATCTCGAAATGGTGGTACATTTGTCGGGCTCAATGATTACCAGTAATACTCGAAACACTACCAGTAAAGCCTTAAACAGTAGTACTGTGAAGGCTTGGAAAATAAATAAATTGCGGAATATATGCGGAATGAGCACTAAAATGGGGAAAAAATGTGGCCTGGCTCTAATTCTAATAATAATCACGAGTTGCGGTGTAAGCAATGTTGTTATCGATGGCAGCTTTCCGACCCCTAATATAGGAAAGTTGCCAGTATCTGTGGCAGTAATCTACGACGATGCCCTACGTGAATTTGTTTTCATGGAGTACACCGAAACTGGTGAAGAAGAATTCAATATTGAAATTGGCGGCTCCCATATTCAGTTATTCAACGCAGTTCTTCCAGCAATGTTCGATGAAGTAGTGTTCGTCAATACTATTGAGGAAGCGCAAGCGACTGGAACCGACGCAATTTTTGTACCTGTTATTAACGAATTCCAACTAGGTTTGCCGGCAAAAACGAAACTTAATTTTTGTGAAGTGTGGGTAGAATATAACATGCGACTGTTGACCACTGACGGTGACTATATTGCAGATTGGATTGTGACATCTTATGGAAGGACTCCCAATGAGGCTTTCCGTTCAACCGAAGCAGCAATCAATGATGCGGCGGTCGTTGCATTACGAAGTTTGGCCTCGAATTTTTCTCTTAATTTTGATCAAGTCCCAGAAGTTCGAACCTGGTTAAGTAATCTGTAAATCAAAGCCCTATACCGAGGTTTGTATGAAGTTCTATCTTTTAATTATGAAACATACTCGACTACTGTCAGCTTCAATTTTGTTGATGCTGTTCGCCTCCTGTACTAGCACAACTATTGATGAATTTCGCCAGGGCGAAACAGGTATTGAGAGTGATGAGTCCGTTGTAATTCTGGGTAGACGAGATTCTAGTGATTATGAAACTCGCTCTGACTTCGTGAGCTGTGTCGGCGAGGAAATGAATAGCGGAACGAATGCGGTTAACGTAGTGCCCGAGCAGGAATTTGTCGATGCCATGTTTCCGTGGTTTGAGGTTCCGAATGTGCCCTCACAAATCGCTGATGGCGCCGCCACCTTCGAAGCGATGATGGCAGAAGATTTTATTGCCAACAAGATGAACGAATTCGGTATTCGCTACATCGTGTGGCTTGACGGCTCTACTGAAACATCAGGTCGGTCGGGAAGCTTGACCTGTGCGATCGGGCCGGGCGGAGGCGGCTGCTTTGGTCTTGGTACCTGGGAGGATGACTCGAATTTTAAGGCTGAAGTTTGGGATGTAGATGCATTAGCTTCAGTCGGCACAATAAATACTGATGCCACGGGTCAATCTTATGTGCCCGCATTTGTAGTGCCCATTCCACTAATAGCGAGAGTTGAAGCGAATGCTTGTAGTCGATTGGCAACACAGCTCAAAGAATTTGTAAAAGGCAGTTGAATAAGAACTTGACGATCCATAGAGAATGATAGGTAGCAACATGAAATCATTTGATTTATTCAAAAATCTAACCGCAATACGCACTATACAAAACATTTTATCTGGCCTACTTATCTTAAGCCTGCCGATTCTCAACTCCTGTGCGATAAATCCTGCCACTGGTGGCCCCAATCTTGTTCTCATGACAGAGAATAAAGAAAAAGAAATTGGCTTGGAAGAGCATGAGAAAGTACTCAGCAGCCAGCGCTTGTTTGAAGATGAGGAGCTGTTGCAATATGTAAGAGAGGTAGGCGAGAAGGTAGCTAGCGTAAGCCATCGGCCTAATCTTACATATCAATTTCATGTTATTGATAGCCCTGATATTAATGCTTTTGCGCTGCCGGGTGGCTATGTTTATATTAATCGGGGGCTGTTGACTTTCATGAATTCAGAGGCAGAATTAGCAGCTGTCCTTGCGCATGAAATTGGTCACATAACAGCACGCCATTCTGTTCAACGACAAGCGAGAGGGGCTCTGGCCCAAGGTGCTGCAACTATAGGTGGCTTCGCTACCGCAGTAGCAACAGGCAGTGGCTACGTTGGGTCTCAGATCAGTGAAGTGGCTTCAATTTGGGCACAAACAAGTTTAAGTGGTTTTGGACGAGAACAAGAACTAGAAGCCGATAGCCTCGGAGCAGAATATTTAGTTAAAGCGGGTTACGACCCGCAGGCTGTGATCGAAGTCGTAACGGCGCTTAAAAACCAGGAAGATTTTAATCGGCGTATTTCTAATGGTGCGCAAAGTTATCATGGTTTGTTTGCAACGCACCCGCGCAACGACACCCGACTTCAGGAAGCAATATCAGCAGTTGGTGAATTAGAAGAAGCTCAGATTACAGAAGCAGATAACGAAAATTTTAGAACTAACATTAATGGCCTGAT
>CAWKZI010000172.1:0-5609 GCA_963854365.1 Gammaproteobacteria bacterium | reverse complement strand
CGAACGGCGGCGGTTTCAGCTCCATCCGTACACAACCTTTAAAACTAGACTTGTTCGCTTATACTGGAATAAGAGTAAAGATTAAGGCTGACGGACGTCGTTACACCTGGGCAATGCAAACAGATGCCCGATGGCGTGGTCGGCGAGTTAGTTATTGGGCTGATTTCGACACTTTGGCTGGCGCAACGAACGTAATCGATATTCCATTCACGAATTTTTTTCCTCAGTTTCGGGGATTCAGGCTCGATGGCCCCGAACTCGATACCAGTCAAATTACTGAATTTGCTTTGTATCAGTACGACAAAACCGATGGCCCTTTTGAGCTTCGTTTGATAAGTATCGAAGCGTATATGGAAAGCAAACAGCCATGAATCTATGCAACTGAAAAGCCTTTGACAACAGGAGCGAGACACCTTTTTTCAGTTCGTTTCGACAAAACAGTTCATTAGCATTCTTAAAGAAATACGCTATCCTATCTCCAACGAATAGAAAGTTTTATCAGTTAGAAATATTGGCCATTGAAGAAAAGAAGATAAAAACCAGTACTGGATATGATAAATAAAGGGTTTTCATTCTCGTTACACCAAATCTAACGATGAGGGCATTCAGAGTCACACCAGAAGCTATCGTAAAGACTCCCAGAATCATCAGTTGTGGATAACCACGAGAGAAATCGAGCAGATCGTTGTAATCCTCTGTTAGCTGGACAATGCCCATGGGAGCTAATAGAACTGCAAAACCTGCCCACGTAATCCAAGCACCTATTCGTTCCCAAAATAAGCGCCTATATCAATAATATTCAGACTAGATTTTGGAAGTGGGAAAAAGGAGGTGATTAAATACCCATTAAAAAATACGACGAATGGTCCTAAAAAATTCAAATATCCTATTTCTGTAATATTCGAGGCTTGATTAAAAACTGAGAAGAAATCAAACAGCTGCATATTTAGTAAATTGAATGCCAGCAGTAATTCAAACCAATAGAGCCGTAAACCATTTTTTGAGTGATAGCGTATGTGACTTTATCGAACAAGAGCACGATTGAATGCCCAAGGACTGCGGCTAATAATATAGAAGGGTATTCAAAAACAGACATTAGAGGACTCTAAATCGATGCTTGTTCTATAGCTGGCGGAATCTTGCATGGTTTCCTCTTATTGTCTGGTTAGCGAGTCTTTCGCCCTGAATAGTATGTATAGGGGTGAGATGGAACCAACCTCGTGCAGGGGGTGTGGGTGAGGATTAGATCACGAACTCAAGGCAGAAAATCCAAATAGTATTGATTATCATTCTCATTCAGGCTAATATGACTTCACTATGAATTTAAAACATTATGTGAAGTCAAGCGTAGACGTAAAGCCTAATTCGTCAGACCTCAAATGCCGGCAAAAAGATGCATCATTTGTCCAACTTGAAATACAAGTCGGGGCGCTGAGAAGGCTTATTAGTCGCCATAGTCTGGTGATTAAGGAAGTTCATTGCTTAAATGATCAATCGAAGAGTATTATTAGACAAGCTCTCCTCGATAGCTTAGCGGATGCTATCGGTTAGAAAGCCATTACATAATATTCTTGATGCTTTATGCACCACTGCCTCGCCAATAGATTGAATACAAAATAATACTTGCGCGCATAGTAGGAGCAGGAGATAGACTGTGTCCTAATCCAATCGATAAGAGGTATCTTTCGCAGTGAAACAAATCGCTAAAATCTTCGCGTCAGCGTCCTTTCTCATAGCAGGACTTATGCTGTCGATTTACGTTCAGGCGGCGGCAATGGAATCAGAGCTATCCAAAGTGACATTATTCATCGAAGGTATGATGAAGAGTCGCGGCGGTGTCACTTGACTGAGCTGACCCGAGAGTGTTGTAGCAGCTCTGTCAGAGTTGCCTGGAATAGAGTCAGAAGAGTATGTTGAGAAGATACTCGATAGGGATGCTTTCACAATTGAGTATGATTCGAGCGTCACTACGCTAGATGATATGTATGAAGAAATACAAAGCTTAGGTTACACACCGCGCTTAACTCTCGGCGACATTTCTCAGACTGAACAACTTGCCCCTGAAGGCGAAGTGCCAGAACCAATAGCCAGTGCCTTAATGACAGCTCTTGCCGAAGACAAATTGGTTTTCGTCTATTTCTCCGCAGAATGGTGTATTGCTTGTAAGATATTAGAGCAACAAACCCTCAATAGTACAGATGCGCAATCAGCACTTCAGAATTTCATTTTTACCAAAGTTGATACTGATCTGTTCCTTCAAAGTGCAGTTTTCTACAAAATCGTAGGTATGCCAACTCTGCTGGTATTAAGTTCATCTGGTCAAGAAATATTCCGCTCAGTTGGACCTATCTCTGAAAAGGAATTAGCGGAAAGGCTTAACGCCCTAATCTCTCATTGAATAATGATCGATACACAATGCCGTGGTCTAGTAAATAAGTTAGCTCGTGAATTTTTTCAAATAGATGCCTGGGAAGTACCAGCCAGCCGTGTAGAAGTCATGTATAACAATTGCCGCGAGAGGCCTTGGATAACGGCTAGTTTTACCCCTATCTCAGTGGGTTTGAGTTGGTTATTTTAACCCTGCATGTCAAGCGCTCCTCGAGCCCCCCCTTTTTGCTTAGAGATGGTCCCGTCTCACCCCTATACATACTATTGTGGCCGAAAGGTTCTAGCCCTAGAAAGTACCGATTTAATCGTATTTCCTGACACTAAACCGAGTATCTCCTACGTATGAATATGTAAAAAAACCAATCACATCAACAAGAGCATAGACTTGTTGGTAGATAATTCTTATCCTTATCAATAGATAACCCTAGGAGGAACATCATGATCCGAATCATTGTCGCTGCTGCCCTTTCCACCTTATTGACCGCCTGTCAACCCGAGGCGCCCAGTACCTACGCCGCTGAAGCAATCCAGCAGCCCACTGCGCCAGAATACATGAATCCAAATCCACGTGCGCCTTACTCCGAAGGTGTCCGCTCTGGCGGACTGATCTTTCTAGCCGGTAAAACAGGTGGAGACGGAGAGCCAGGAGTGCAGGCCGAAACACGACGCACTCTGGAGTCAATTCAGGATGCTCTCGAGCGATTCGGCTCGTCGATGGATCGAGTTGTGAAATGCACGGTATTTCTAGTCGACATGGCAGAGTGGGGTGCCATGAACGAGGTTTACGCCGAGTTCTTCCCGGAAAACAAGCCAGCCCGCACGGCCGTCGGCATCAGCTTGGGAGGAGACACCCGTGTAGAGATAGAGTGCATTGCAGCTGCGTGAGAAATCAAAAGGATCGAATAAAAGGGAAACAAAAAGAATGCTTGTGGCCCTAATGCGGTTGACTAGCACTGAGGCTGGAGAAAATTGAATTAATATTAATATGGGTGATATTTTTTGGAGATAAATTATGAAAATAGATAAAAAATTATTTAGAGCAGGCCCTTATTCAGATTTCTTTTCACAAGGCGTTCAGGTTGGAAATGTTTTGACTCTTGCCGGACAACTTGGAGATGGAGAAGACGGAGAAATTCCTAAAAGCATTAAAGAACAAATGGAGAATTGTTATAAAAATATCCAAAATGTGCTTAAAGAATTTGGAGCTTCTTTGGATAATGTAATTGATGAAACTTGGTTCGTCATTGATGTTAATGAGTGCATGAAAAATGTCGGAGAAATATTTCTAGCACGAGAGCGCATCTATGGCTGCAAACCGGAAGTTTCTCAAACTTTAGTTGGTACTACGGCTCTAGTTTCACCAGACTATAAAATAGAAATCAAATGCATTGCTTCTCTTTAATCATTTACAGAATGAACAAGCTACTAACAACACTAATCCTGCTCTTCTTTCCCGTCGCTTATCACTTTTATCGATCCTTAACTATAAATTTTAAAAAGAACAAAATGGAATAGACCAATAGTCTAAATATCTACTTGAGGATAAGAGGTCTTAGCTTAGACTTCATTCTTCATATCAATATCCAGAAGATACTATAGATACAGGCTGTCAGGTATAGCTTGAGAGCTAAGATAGGTGATTTCAAGGTATAAGCCCCAGACAGGCCCAATTCGCTGCATTTGGAGGCTATAAAGGCGGGAGTGAAGATGTTTGCAGATTAGCTTGGCAGCTCTTTAAAAAAGCATTACGACAATATTGGTAGTGCTACGACGCTGAAAACTGAGTTCGCAGAGGGTAAGTTACTCAAAGAAGGAGAGAATTGGTTTCTTGCTCTCCCTCTTTGAGTTGCCCAATAGTTATGGCTTACGAAAGCTCATCGTAAAGCGGTCGGTATTTCCTCTAACGCCTGGTGTTCCGACTTCTTGAGACAAATTATCTTCAGGGTGATAGTGCATCGGGCTGAAGTCGACAAACTCAAAACCAACATCGATCATTTCCTTAATGATAAGAACCGGGTCTAAGCGACGACCGTTCTGTGCCTCGCGCGATGTAGGCTCGAGGTGGCGTCGAGTATGGTCTACGACGCCATAGATTCCGCCCGATTTCAAAGCACTAAAAGCGGCTTCATTGAGATTTTTTCTGCCTTCCACGGATGGATTATGGAGGTTCCAGAAAGTCAGCACCATATCGAATTGGCTATCATCAAAGGAAAATTCTGGAAGATTTCTTAACGTAATATCATTGTTTATTGCAGAGCTGCATTCCAGCCCATCTAACGACATCACGTCATTTTTAAAATCATCGCTAACGCCGACCGAGAATATTAATTCCCCACCGTTTTCGCAGAGAGTAGGTCCGACTAATTTTGACCAATAACCAGTAGCAGGAGATATTTCCAGAACCTTCATATCGTCTTCCAGTCCAAAAAACTCCAGAACCTCACCAGGCTTCCTGTTAGCATCTCGCGCGGTCTCCGCAGCATCGCGAATGCTGCTGGTAAGTGCCTGCTCAATTTTGTTTCTAGTCGCAGCGCTATCGGCAGCCATTAATTGAGAGCTCAAGAGCACACTCAGTATACAGATTAAATTTTTTCTCATTACTAGTCCTCGTCTAAGTTAAAGCTTGATATTCAAGCAGATTTTTTATTCGCAGTCCTGATAGTCCGACTCAAAACACTTGGTGGCTATCTCTTGGCCTAGTTTGAGCTGAAGAGAATGAGTAAACCTAGGTCTGCCGAGATGCTTGAGGCGAGTAGGCCAAGAACGCTCATAGAATAAGCTGTTCTTGAGTGGTCTGACGTAACGAGGATAATTGTTTGACATGTATTTAGACCCAATTCCGTAACGATTTACGTAACCGTGGATCTGTTATAATACAAAATTGTACTTATAACAAAGGTTTATGAGGTATAGGGTGTGCCCCGGAGAGGATTCGAACCTCTGACCTGCCCCTTAGGAGGGGGCCGCGCTATCCAGCTGTGCCACCGGGGCTGAAGCGGGAGAAGTATAGCATCCTAGGCCCTTGTTTTTGTATCCCCAAGCATCGATCACATATTGTGATGACTTAAGCTAGAATGGACATCGCTATTAATGAGCAGTGCTAGGCGAAGAGAATGAGTAATGAAATAGTTTGGTCGTGTTTGCGATTCAATGAACTGAGCACCGAGGATCTGTATCGGGTACTGCAGCTGCGTGCCGAGGTTTTTGTCGTCGAGCAGGAC
>CAWKZI010000171.1:0-5618 GCA_963854365.1 Gammaproteobacteria bacterium | reverse complement strand
AATGATTAATGAAACTCGCCAAACAACGGCACAACAGGTAAAAGGGCTTGAAGACAAGATCGAAAATGCCATAGCCAGCAGTCGGCAGCTCGAAATCTAAGCGCCTACTTGGCGATGAGCCTTTCAACGCCAAAACTAAGCAAATAATTCCCCAATCTTCGCCCAGCGATATATACTTGATCTCGAAGTTCCCTAGAACATTTGCCAATCAAAAGTGTTCTTGAGCCGATATCTGTAACCCCGGAGGCAACTCGATAGGTGTTGTTGTGCACGTCCGCTAGTCGGAAAGCCTTATACACCGCGGGAGCCACCACCTGAACCTTTCGGTTCAGGGCAAGTTTGGTAGCGGTGTTCCGGGGGACTACATTTTCCAACCACGCTGTTTTTATGACACAAGATTTACGCCAATCACTCCGAACCTCTCTACGTCAGGCTCGCCAAAATATAAGCGAGGCGGGTCAGGAAATGGCATCGAGACGATTACTCAATCTGATCGAAGGTCAGGATTTTTTCCGTGACGCTCATCGAATAGCTTTTTATCAAGTAATTGATGGCGAAATTGATCCACGATTATTGCTGGAGCTGGCTTTAAGTGAAGGTAAATCCTGCTTCCTACCAGTATTAACTGATGATCACCCTGAATTTATTTCCTTTGCTCCTTATGACAGAAGCACCAAGCTATACCAGAATAAATGGGGTATTTCTGAGCCCCTTCACGACATCACCTTACCGCCCACCGAATTCGATGTGGTTTTTGTTCCACTAGTTGGATTTAACGCCCAATGCTTTCGACTAGGCCTAGGCAAGGGCTGCTATGATAAAACATTTAGCATGAAGATCTTTAATCGGAACAGCAGACCACTATTAGTGGGTCTAGCTCATGAGTGCCAGTTGGTTGCAGGTGAATTTCCTACAGAGAGTTGGGATGTCCAGTTGGATGCGACCGTAACGGACCAAAAAATATATCGCCCCGACACTACATAGGGCGGCGCACTGAGCTTCTAACAACTACCCATCCCTAGTAAAGTGCTCTATTTTTTTCTTAGATCCGTGTTTGTTTAAAATGCGGCATCGTAAAGTTTTTCTGTAGAGCGCTACGACAAAGCGCTCTGAGCAACGCCACTGGCCAGGACTCCCACTACGAATAGTGTGATTACTACCATGATCATGTCCGGTTTCTTGCCCATATCCATCTCCGGTACAGTTTTAATGTTCAAGAGCTTAACGGCGTTTCTAGAGAAAGCTTTAATATTTGTCTAAAAAACAATCGATTACTGAACTAATCTCGAAAAATATACCAAAGTATTCAGGAACAAATTGAAATCTATAGAAGTCCTGAGGTTATGCTTGATTTTTTATTGCATGAAAAAGAATTATTCTTTATAGTACTGTATATATTTACAGTATAAATAATTGGTTTTCGCAATGACAATAATTAAAAATTCCATAGAGACTCCAGAGCCCAAGACTGACAAGGCTTTCAACCACATAGACGAACTCCTGCACGGCAATCCAAATCTGTGGCGCGGTTGCGATATGGCAGGCCAGGGCTCTCATGGTCGCAGTACCGGCTTCAGCCAACTGGATGATATTCTTCCCGGCCGAGGTTGGCCTAATAATGGCTTGATGGAGGTTATTACTCCCCAATGGGGCATGGGCGAGTTACAACTATTGATTCCACTCATGCGCTCAATCATTGAACAGGGGAAATGGATTTTATGGATCTCACCACCATATCTCTTATATGCCCCCGCACTAGCTCAAGCTGGCATTAGCACTGACCAAATTTTGGTAGTGAAATTGGATACTTCCTGCAAAGACGCACTATGGAGCATGGAAAAAGCGTTACAAACTGAAAACTGTGGTTTGGTGCTCGCTTGGCAGAATTGGTTACCGGGCAAAGTATTGCGTCGTTTACAACTGGCAGCAGAGACTGGCAACACTCTTGGAGTATTATTCAAGCATTATGATAGTGAGCACTCACCATCTCCTATACGCTTAAAAATAAAGGACTCTCAATCTCAAAAACCCAATTTTTTCAATGCAGAGATCAGCGTGATAAAAGCTCGGGGTAATTTTCGACCTCTCAGCACTCATATCGATCTATACCAATACAATTAAACCCTGGGAACTGATTCGTGGAAGACCCAAACGACACAGTCCAGTTCTCTCAGCCAGCAGCCACAACAAATGGTTCTGCACAAATTATTAAGCTACCTTTGCCCTCAACCTCTGGTGAGTCTTCAGGCCTAGACCCAGGCCAAAGCCAACAAAAACCGATCAACCCTTCAATCAACTCTTCCACATCTGGAGCAGCGGGTGGCCATATTCGAGCCCATACTCCTCTTTGGTATGCTCTCTATTTTCCTCAGTTGGACGAATTGTCAGAAGCCCGGCAACAGAAAATTCTCAATCTACTAGCAGGAATAGCTGAAAGTATTAGTTCCACTGTCAGTTTTCATCCCTTGGCATTGATATGTGAAATTCGCAGCAGTCTTAAATACTTTGGCGACATCAATGCCATCCACAACAAACTAGAGCCGCTACTTACAAACCAATTACAAGAGCTGCAGTTACCAAAATATTTTCTTTATTCCGCAAGCCCTACAATTACTGGTAGCTTATTACTGGCTCGATCAGGGCATAACGCTTTGGTTTATCAAAAAGAAAATTTACGTTCTGCCTTAAGTTTGTTGCCAATAGAAGTATTACAACTACATAAAGAACAAAACCGCCGTCTGTATAATATGGGTGTGCGCTATTTAAGGGACATTTGGCGTCTACCAAGTGACGGTTTGCGAAAACGCTTTGGCAGTGATTTTATTAATCAATTAAACAAAGCTCTAGGTAAAGCTCCTGAGCCTACGCAAAATTATTTGCCACCACCTGCATTCATTACATCTTATGATCTTCCTTATGAATTAGAAAACTTAGATCGTCTGCTGCCAGTTGCTGATGAATTACTAGCACAGCTCTGTGATTTTCTAAGACGGCGCGATCTTAGCACTAGCCATTTACAGTTTTTTTTACTTCATGAAAAACGTAACAGTACAGTTATCGATATGGGTTTACGCCAAGCAAGCCGGTCACAAGAACACATTATGCTACTGCTGGAAACTCACTTTACTAATCTGAGTATTCCAGCTCCAGTTATTGCACTTAAAATAGAAATTAAAAAATTCGATGCCTTCATGAATCATAGCAATTCTTTATTTCCCGAAAGAAATTCTACAGCTCATTATAGCAACAATAATCTCAATAAATTTATGGAGCAACTAAGAGCAAAACTGGGAGATAACCACATTAAAAGTGTTAGTATAGTCGCCGAATATTGCCCGGAACATGCTAGCCAGCAACTTAATTATGAAGAATCGATTCAACCGAACCAAAGTAATGCTCCGGTAGTAAAAAATATCAGACCTTTTTGGTTATTGCCGGAGCCTTTATTACTCAGCATAAGGAGAGGAAAGCTTTATCATCGAAAGGCTCTTACTATTATTAATGGCCCGGAACGTATTGAAACATATTGGTGGTCTGGCACCGATGTGTGTCGAGATTATTATATTGCTAAAGAGGAAAATGGTAGTCGCCTATGGATTTACCGCGAAAAACAGGGTGAGCGAAACTGGTATCTCCATGGATTCTTTTCCTGAAATACTTGGCTGCGAAAAGCACAAAAAAAGAGAACAACTCACTAAACTAAGTAAGCCAGGCTAGTTAAGTAAAATCCCGTGACGAAAGTTCCATGGTGCTGAGCCAATGGCTTAGATCAACCAATTGTCTGGCAATCAGGTGAATAACGCCATCGCCTTTCTGCACATGGCCGACAACTCCAATCAGCATTGCCTGCCTTACGATTGGGCGCAACCTCTCTCCCAAGCTCGGCCATATAACCACGTTAACAGAACCACTCTCATCTTCTAGAGTTAAAAATGTAACACCGGCGGCTGTCATGGGTCGCTGCCGACAAGTAACCAGCCCGGTTACTTTTGCATTGCCTTCGTTGTCGATAGATGAAAGATCATTTGCTGTTGATACCCTATAGGTATTTAGATGTTCTCTAAAAAATGATAGAGGGTGGCGCCGTAGGGTGAAGCCAGTAGAAGTGTAATCACCAAAAATATTCTGGCCTTCACTGGTAACAGGTAGCAAAACATCTACACCAAAATCACCATCAGCAAATTCAGGGTCAGTAAAGAAACTTAGTGAGCCTCCGCTCATCTCATGATTTATTTTATCTTTAGCTAGCAAATTATCTAAGGCTTCTTTTTCTTGAAAACATTTTCTAAACCCTCTGTGTTCTGAACCCAAACCGGAGGCTTGCCAAAAAGCACGATGACGATCACCACTAAGTCCTTTTAAAGCATCTGCCGCGGCTAATGATTCTAAATCTTTCTTATTTATGCCGCTTCTGAATACCAAATCATGAATAGTTTTGAATATAACTGATTGGCGAGCCTCAGGAATCGCCTTGGCGCCAAATTTAGACATGCCTTTTACCAAACAAAACCCTATGCGTAATTTTGGTCCCACTGCTTGTTGGCAAGGGGAGTCTAGTTTTTGATAGCCCTGGTCAAATTCTAAAGTGCAATCATAAGAACTTGCGTTAACATCAATCGGTAAAACTTTTACGCCATGACGCTGAGCATCTTTGATCAGTTGAGCTGGTGCATAAAAGCCCATTGGCTGACTGTTAAGAAGGGCACAGCAAAAAGCAGCAGGATGATAGTATTTGAACCAGGACGATACATACGCAATTAAAGCAAAACTGGCCGAGTGAGATTCTGGGAAACCGTAATCACCGAAACCTTTTATTTGTCGGAACAATTGTTCAGCAAAAGCCCGGTCATAACCACGCTCTAACATACCATTTACCAACTTACTCTCATAAGATTCTAGCCCATTCTTACGCTTCCATGCAGCCATAGCTCTGCGCAACTCATCAGCTTCGCCGCCACTAAAACCAGCAGCCACCATTGCTAATTGCATCACCTGCTCTTGGAAAATTGGCACACCGAGAGTGCGTTCTAGCGTCTCCCTCACCGCCTCGCTGGGATAGCTAACTGGCTCCTTACCACTGCGTCTATTTAGATAGGGGTGAACCATGTCGCCCTGAATGGGTCCCGGCCGTACAATTGCTATCTGAATCACCAAGTCATAATAGCTACGAGGTTTGAGCCGGGGCAGCATGCTCATCTGGGCGCGGGATTCAATCTGAAAAACCCCTACTGTATCCGCCTGCCCCATCATGTCGTAAACTGCTGGGTCTTCAGGTGGAATTTTTTGGATTGTTAACGCTGATTTACTGTAGTTACTTACTAGGTCCAAACATTTCTGCACGGCGGTGAGCATACCTAAAGCCAGCACATCGATTTTCAATAACCCTAATGATTCCAGGTCACTCTTTTCCCATTGGATAACAGTGCGATTAGCCATAGTGGCATTTTCAATTGGCACCAAATGCGACAAAGGTCCCTGACTAATAATAAAACCGCCAACATGTTGAGAAAGATGCCGGGGGAAACCAATCAATGATTGCGCCAAAGTAACCAATTGCTGAATAGCTAGATCACTATGATCTACGCCTGAATCGCTAAGTTGTTCTTCAAGATTCGATC
>CAWKZI010000170.1:0-5633 GCA_963854365.1 Gammaproteobacteria bacterium | reverse complement strand
AATCTTAGAGTCATCTGATACTGCTGAAGCTATGTCGCAAGATGGAATCATAGATGGAACTGTCGAAATTTTTGTGGTGGATTCAATTTTGGAGACTCAGTAACGTCGAAACTACTAACAACAATAATTCTACTCTGCTTTTCTGTTGCTGCTAATGCGAATGTTTACTATGAAGAAAGTTAGCTTAGATGTATGGATTCAGCTAATCGGTATGCTTTCTATTGTTGCTTCACTGATTTTTGTTGGATTAGAGATGCGACAATCACACAGGATTGCAATTGCAGGCCAGCAACAAGGCAGAGCTGAAATAACCAATAATTTTGTGTCAACATTCCTAGAAACCGGATTAGATTTTCAATCTATATACTTCAAGCGAGACATTATGCAAAGCCTTTCTGTGGAAGACATAGCCTTCAGGAATGCAATGCATGTAATGTGGTTTATTTTTGAAAACGATTTCTATCAGTACACACAGGGACTAATGGGCGAATCGACGTGGCAAGCAAAGGTAGCCGGAATACAAATAATTTATGACTATTGCGAAGTCCGCGAAATTTATGCCGTCAGAGCACCAATCTTTGCAATTGAGTTTAGAACGGTCGTGGAATCTCTTCCTGATAAATGTACCGAGTAAATGATGAACAAACTACTAACAACAATAACCCTACTCTGCTTCTCCGTTACTGCAAGCCCAGATATTTATTATGAAAAAAATTAGCCTTGAGGTATGGATTCAATTGATTGGAATAATCTCCATTGTTGCCTCGTTAACTTTCGTTGGTTTAGAAATGAGGCAATCTCAGAGAATAGCACTTGTAAGTCAAATCCAAGAAAGGTCTTACGCAGCCTCTGCTGAGATGAACGCATTCACTGAAGCCAATCTAGACTGGTTTTCTGGTAAATTTAGCATTCCGCCAATGTCTGAGCTTACAACTGAGCAAAAAGCCGCCAGAAACTCTGAAAATCAGAGCTGGTTTTTTTATGAAGCTGACTATTTTCAATATTCTCAAGGACTCATGACTGAACCTGTTTGGCAGGCAAAACTAAGAGCTATGGAAGTCAATTTAAAGAGATGTGAATATCCTGAAATTTACGAAGTGAGAAGCGAGTTGGTAGAGATAGGGCTTAAAAGAATTTTAGATCAAATGCCTTCTCAATGCGAAAAGTAATCCATGAACAAACTACTAACAGCAATAACTCTACTTTGCTTTTCTGTTGCTGCTAATGCGGATATTTATTTTTGTGAGGTACAGACATCCGCATTAGCCCATTACAATGGGCTTCATCAATCGCTTTATGGGGACGGGGACACTAGTATTATTGTTGATACTGAAAAGGGAATACTTAGCTGATGAGGATGGCTATAGTGATTGGCGCGTCTGGCGCAACCGCAATCGAATAACGGCTCCGTCAAATTCATCCAGATGGTCAAGCAATTGCCAAGCAGGCCCCTCAGTGACCACGACATAGGGGTCATCGGGCTTTTCTTTTTTCATGACAGCAGCATTGGTAACGCTCACGGACAACCGCGTCAAAGCCAATGGCCAAACCGCATCGATTTCCGCTTGGCTTAGCGGTTGAAGGCTGTTGCATAGGTCAACTTAATACCAGTAATTTTTGAGGAAATAAAAATGAAGAGATTACATGTTCACGTCACTGTTGATGATATTGAAAAGGGAATTAGTTTCTATAGCACTTTGTTTGCGCAAGAAGCTAGTGTAGTAAAAAACGATTACGCTAAATGGATGTTGGAAGATCCTGCGGTTAACTTTGCTATCTCAGAAAAACACGGAAAAGTTGGATTGAATCATCTTGGATTTCAAGTTGATAGCGACGCCGAATTAAAAGAAATTGAAGACCGCTTACGCGAAGCTGAATTGACTGGGCATAAAGAAGATAACAAAAACTGTTGCTATGCCAAAGCCAACAAATATTGGACTATGGATCCGGCAAAAATTCCATGGGAGAATTTTCGCACTCTCGATTCTATTCCAACCTTTGGAGATAGAGGCGAAGTGCCGCTTTAAATGATTGATGATAATTGAAAAAAACCCTTCTTTAGGTATTTCCTAGATACGTTCCTGTAAAGGAAGCTCAGTATTGTAGACTACTTGCTTGACGGCGAAACTGGACTGGATATTCGCTACACCTGGTATGCGCGTGAGCTTATCTGCAAGGAAGCGTTCAAAGGATTGTAGATCAGGAACGACTATGCGCACTAGGTAGTCGCTATTACCGGTCATCAGGTAGCATTCCATCACCTCGGGATTGGTACGAATGTTGTCTTCGAAATCCTCCAGGTGGCTGCGCTCCTGGCGCTCCAGGGAAATGTTAATAAATATCGAAATGGGCAAGCCAACTGCCCCGGCATCAACGATTCCCGCATAACATTTGATCACCCCACCCTCTTCCAACGCCTTAACCCTTCTCAGACAGGGAGCCGGTGATAGCCCGATAGCTTCTGCCAGGTCGACATTGGTCATGCGCGCATTGTTCTGGATATGGTGAAGAATCCTGTAGTCAGTACGATCTAGCATCATTGCGCAATATTATTCCAATTTGTATAACTATTAATAAGTAAGATTGCTCATTAGACCAATGATAGCGCACTATTTGCAACAAATAATTTTGGTGGCTCCGTATACTAATGTATTGATTTCTGCTTGTGAAAACCCATGTCAGCACACAACTTTCCCAGTTTCATTGATGAGTTAGCGGATGATCGCCAAGAGTGGATCGAGGCGCTGAATAACATTTACCGGGAGTATGGTGAAGCGGGAGTGCGCGATATTCTCAGGGCCCAGCAAAACCATGTACTAACCCGTGGCATCCCGCTCAGCGAAGCTACCCTGAACACACCCTATGTAAATACCATACCGCGCTCCGAGCAGCCCGCTTACCCAGGGGATATTGCACTGGAGAAACGAATTGAGAACATCATTCGCTGGAATGCCATGGCAATGGTGTTACAAGCAGCAGATACAGGATCCGGGGTCGGTGGACACATAGCGACTTACGCGTCTGCAGCAACCATGATGGAAGTGGGGTTTCAGCATTTCTTCCGCAGTCGTTCAGATGACTATGGTGGCGACATGGTCTTGCCCCAACCCCATGCAGCACCGGGAATTTATGCCCGGGCGTTTATAGAAGGCCGGCTAAGTGAAACCCAACTTAAGAATTTTCGCCGCGAACTTAAGCTCGGAGGCGGCCTATGCTCTTATCCACATCCGCGCTCAATGCCTAATTTTTGGCAGATGCCCAATGCCTCCATGGGCCTCTCCACCCCTGCCGCAATCTACCAGGCTCGCTTTGCCAAATACCTCGAGAACCGAGGCCTGAAGCAAAAAAATGGCGGCAGAATCTGGTGCTACATTGGCGACGGTGAGTCTGATGAGCCGGAAGTTCTTGGCACCATTAGCATCGCTGCCAGGGAAAAACTGGACAACCTGGTATTGGTGATTAACTGCAATTTGCAGCGCCTGGATGGCCCGGTACGGGGAAACGGGAAGATCATCCAAGAGCTGGAGCGCAACTTCCGCGGTGCCGACTGGAACGTAATCAAAGTCATCTGGGGCAGCGGGTGGGACGGGCTGTTAGCCCAGGATGAGAACGGAATTCTGCGTCAACGCATGGAGGAGTGTGTCGATGGCGATTATCAACGCTACTCGATTTTACCGGGTGACGCCCAGCGCGAGCATTGGGTAAAAGGCAACCCACAGCTTGAACAAATGATGAATTCACTCACCAATGAAGAGCTACGTGAAATCAAGCGGGGGGGACAGGACCCGAGGAAGATATTTGCCGCCTATGAGCGGGCGCTGGCGACGTCGGACAAACCCACAGTCATTCTAATAAAAACGGTAAAAGGCGACGCCATGGGCGCGTCAGCCCAGGGTCGCAATAATGCTCATCAGAAGAAAAAACTGAATGCTGACGAGCGTTTGCAACTTGCCAGGGACTACGGCATTCCATTGGATGATGAGGCCATAAAACGCGCGGAATTTTACCGCCCAGCGGAAACCAGCGATGAAATGCAATACCTGCAATCACGGCGGCAGCAGCTGGGCGGCTTCCTTCCCGAGCGCAAGGTATCCTGCGCAACTGTAAAAACACCTGAGCTGTCGGCCTTCAAGACTTTCCTCGGGGGCGGCGGCAAAAGAGAATCATCGACTACTATGGCAGTGGTACGCATGCTTGGCCAGTTGATGAAAGATGCGAATATAGGCAAATTCGTAGTACCAATTGTGCCGGATGAAGCCCGTACTTTTGGTATGGATAGCTTGTTCGAGGTCGCAGGAATTTATTCCTCCGAAGGTCAGAAATACACTCCTGTGGACGCCGATAGCCTGATGTCATATCGAGAAGCAACCGATGGCCAGATCCTGCAGGAAGGTATTTGTGAATCCGGCGCCATGGCCTCTTTTCAGGCAGCGGGTACCGCCTACGCCGTGCACGGCGTGCCCACCATCCCGTTTTATATTTTCTATTCCATGTTCGGCTTTCAGCGAGTGGGCGACATGATCTGGTCTTGCGCTGATATGATGTGTCGTGGGTTTTTGTTGGGTGGCACTGCTGGCCGGACTACGCTCAATGGAGAAGGGCTGCAACATGAAGATGGTCACTCCCATGTGCTAGCGATGACTGTACCTAATCTAAAGAGTTACGACCCAGCCTTCTCCTATGAACTGGCGGTGATAATTCGCGATGGTATTTACCGTATGTATGAGCAGCAGGAGAATATTTTTTACTACCTGACTGTCTACAACGAGAATTATATAATGCCCGCCTTGCCAGATGATGCATCTTGCGTTGGGGGTATAATAAAGGGTGTCTATTGTTGGCGGCGCAGTGACGGTAACGGTGAGGCGGTTCACCTCATGGCCAGTGGTTCCATAATGCAACAGGCTATTGCAGCTTCCAGCAAACTTGAAGAACTTGGCTACGCTGCTCATATCTGGAGCGTGACCAGTTATACCGAATTGTATAGGGAAGCCGAAGCCTGTGAACGGCACAATCGCCTACAGCCATTGGACACTGTACAAGAACCCTACCTCCTCGCCCTGTTTGCCAATGAAAACGGCCCCGTAGTTGCAGTGTCTGACTACATGAAAGCCTTACCCAATAGCATCGCCCGCTGGATGCCCAAAAATTTCACCAGCCTCGGTACCGACGGTTTTGGTCTGTCTGAATCGCGGCCGGACCTGCGTGATCATTTTGAAATTTCCAGCAGCCATATCACCCATGCCGCTTTGGTTGGTCTTTATCGTGATGGAAAAATTAGCAGGGCCATACTGGAACAGCAGATGAAGGAGCAGGACATCGTCGGCGACAAGCTGGATCCCATGTCTCGCTGAGCTGTGAAGTGGTAATGGTGACCGGAGAAGAGGCAAATTTGTGGTTTAGAAACCAATTGCTATTCTGGCGACAGATGGAGGCTGACTGGATATTATTTGGCAGGGATCTTGAAGCTTGCGAATTTCAGAGACAACTCTATCAGAGTTTGGAAAACCAGATATTTATGAGCACCTATGGGCAAGCCCGTATGGATCGTGAGTTCTATGCCTGTGTCACGCAAAGTACTAATTAATGGCGCTGTGCCATTCATATCAGGTGTGAATCCAACAACGCTTGAT
>CAWKZI010000169.1:0-5641 GCA_963854365.1 Gammaproteobacteria bacterium | reverse complement strand
ACGCTCGAAATTTCCAATTCTGAATTGGTTGCTGCCAAAACTCTTTCTTTCTCCTGTAGTGAGGATGATCTCCAGTCCTGCAACACGTTTATCGTGACGGTTCCCACGCCCATCGACAAATTCAAGCAACCAAATCTGACTCCATTATTAAAAGCAAGCGCGATGCTCGGCAGGGTTATCAAGAAAGACGATGTGATTATTTATGAGTCAACCGTTTATCCCGGTGCGACTGAGGATGACTGTATTCCAGTGGTAGAGAGGCTATCTGGTTTAAGTTTGAATGAAGATTTTTTTGCGGGTTATTCGCCAGAACGAATTAACCCGGGTGATAAGAGTCATAGAGTAGAAGATATTCTAAAGGTGACCTCAGGATCAGATCAGGCGACGTCAGACTTTGTAGATGCCCTGTATTCTTCTGTTATCAGGGCGGAAACTTTCAAGGCGAGTTCAATTAAAGTCGCAGAAGCGGCTAAAGTGATTGAGAATACCCAGCGTGATGTCAATATCGCATTGATTAACGAGCTTGCAATGATTTTTAATAAATTAGATATAGACACGTTAGAGGTGTTAGAGGCTGCGGGTACCAAGTGGAACTTCCTTCCATTTCGTCCGGGCTTGGTCGGCGGGCACTGTATAGGGGTAGATCCTTATTACTTAACACATAAATCTGAAAGTGTTGGATATCGTCCAGAGATGATTTTAGCAGGTCGTCGAATTAATGATGGGATGGGGAGTTATGTTGTTTCTCAATTGATCAAAAAAATGATTAATCAAAAGATTGAAGTTAGCGGATCCAAAGTTCTGGTTATGGGGTTAACGTTTAAAGAGAATTGTCCGGATATAAGAAATACTAAGGTCATTGACATAGTCGATGAGCTTAAAGCATACGAAGTTGATGTCGACATCATTGACCCGTGGTGTGACCCTGTCGAGGCTGCTAATGAGTATGGTTTGGTGGTTAGTAAAGCGGCCGAAGAAGGAGTGTATGACGCCGTCTTAGTGGCGGTTGCACATGATGAGTTTAAGGAAATGGGGGTTAAGGCTATTCGGAAGCTCGGTAGACCAACGCATATCCTCTATGATCTTAAATATGTGCTTCCTAAAGATGATGTTGATATTCGTTTATAAAAACCTTCATATCTAGAGAGATTACTGTGTCCAATTATCAAGAAGCTAAAGTACAACTCAAATCTAGTCCGAAGGTTTGGCTGATTACCGGCGTTGCGGGATTTATAGGATCTAACCTTCTAGAGCATTTGCTTAAACTGGATCAAACTATTGTAGGTTTAGATAATTTTGCCACAGGTCATCAATATAATCTTGATGAAGTTCAAGGTTTGGTGACTGAAGCTCAATGGCAAAAATTTCACTTTATCGAAGGTGATATTCGCGAGTATGAAACCTGTATTTCTGCTGTTAAAGGTATCGATTATGTGTTGCACCAGGCAGCACTGGGCTCGGTTCCACGTTCAATCGCTGATCCGATTGCTTCAAACTCTGCCAATATTTCTGGGTTCTTGAATGTTTTGCAAGCTTCTAAAGAGGAAGGGGTGAAGAGCTTTACATACGCGGCTAGTAGTTCCACATATGGTGATCATCCGGCATTGCCCAAAGTTGAAGAAAATATTGGGAATCCACTATCCCCTTATGCTGTTACAAAATACGTTAATGAGTTATATGCAGGCGTTTATGCCCGCAGTTATGGATTTAAAGCTATAGGACTGCGTTACTTTAATGTGTTTGGCAAGCGCCAGGATCCAAATGGTGCCTATGCAGCTGTTATTCCAAAGTGGACAGCCGCTATGATCCAAGGCGAAGACGTATATATCAATGGCGATGGGGAGACCAGCCGTGATTTTTGCTTTATTGAAAATACGGTGCAAATGAATATTTTAGCTGCTACCGCCCCAGATGAAGCTAAAGATCATGTTTACAATGTAGCTGTTGGTGATCGTACCACTCTTAATGATTTATATGCCTCTATAAAAGCCTCACTAGTATCGGGTGGTATTCATGTTAGTGCTGAGCCAGTTTATCGAGATTTTCGAGCCGGTGACGTACGACATTCACAGGCTGATATTAGTAAAGCAAAAAATGGCCTGGGTTACAGCCCCGAATTCAATATCTCGCAGGGTATTGAGAAAGCAATGCCATGGTACATGGCATTATCTATCTAGCTATTTTAGTAATCACTCTTAGGCTTATTTATGGACAATCTATGAAAATTCTTGTTACAGGTGGTGCTGGCTTTATCGGTTCAGCCGTAATCAGACATATTATCCAAAATACCAAAGACGAAGTGGTCATTGTTGATAAGCTTACTTACGCAGGTAATAAAGATAACCTTATTGACGTCTGCCAGAGTGATCGTTATGCCTTTGAGAAAGTAGATATCTGTGATCAAACTAGTGTTAGTAAAGTGTTTGAGAGCCATAGCCCTGACGCCGTAATGCATCTCGCAGCGGAAAGCCATGTCGATCGATCAATTGATAGTCCAGCCAGCTTTATTGAAACAAATCTGGTCGGTACTTACACAATGCTTGAGGCATCTCGTCGTTATTGGGAGCAACTAACTGGTATCAAGAAAGATGCTTTTAGGTTTCATCACATCAGCACTGATGAAGTCTTTGGTGATTTAGAGCCCTTGGATATGCCGTTTACGGAGCAGACACCATACGCACCTAGTTCCCCTTATTCTGCAACTAAAGCTGGAGCAGACCATCTCGTTAGGGCTTGGGGGCGAACATATAATTTACCAATTGTTATTACTAATTGTTCAAATAATTATGGCCCTTATCATTTCCCCGAGAAATTAATCCCTTTGGTTATTCTGAATGCACTAGCAGGTAAGTCACTACCGGTTTATGGTGATGGATCACAGGTAAGGGATTGGCTTTATGTTGAAGATCATGCCCGAGCATTATACGAAGTAGTTACCAAGGCTGGCGTTGGGGAGACCTATAATATAGGTGGCCATAACGAAGTAGCAAACATTGATGTGGTTAACACTATTTGTGATATTTTAGATGAGCTAGTGCCGGAAAAATTAGGTTCTCTCCAGTCGTATAGAGACTTAATCAGCTTTGTTGCTGATCGTCCTGGACATGATCAGCGTTATGCCATTGATGCTAAAAAGATAGAGCTGGACCTCAACTGGAAGCCGCGAGAGACTTTTGAATCTGGACTTCGTAAAACCGTAACATGGTTTATTGAAAACGAGAGGTGGTGCGCTCGGGTCCTCAGCGGAGCTTACTTACCCAATGATAAAGGAGAGGGTCTACTATGAAGGGCATCGTATTGGCTGGGGGTTCTGGAACCCGCTTGCACCCGTTAACTCGCGGGGTCTCTAAGCAATTGCTGCCAATTTATGATAAGCCTATGGTTTATTATCCCATTTCTATTTTAATGCTGGCCGGTATTAGAGATATTCTTATTATTACTACTCCAGAGGATCAAGCTGCTTTTAAGCGACTTCTAGGTGACGGCTCTGATTTTGGGATTAATTTGTGTTACCAGATTCAGTCCAATCCGGAAGGGCTAGCGCAAGCATTTATCTTAGGCGAAAGTTTCGTGGGTGAAGAAGATGTTTGCTTAGTGTTAGGTGATAACGTTTTTTATGGCCAGGGTTTATCTCCCAAACTTAGGAGGGCAGTGGAAACTGCTAAGATTGATAAAAAAGCGACTGTATTTGGTTATCAGGTAAAAGATCCGCATCGTTTTGGCGTGGTTGAGTTTGGAGAAGATAATCTAGCAGTTTCTATTGAAGAAAAGCCAGTGATTCCAAAATCAAATTATGCCGTTACTGGGCTCTATTTTTATCCCAACTCTGTAATTGAGGTGGCAAAAACCGTAAGACCTTCTCAGCGTAATGAGCTTGAAATAACGTGTATTAACAATGACTACCTTCAAGAGTCAAGACTAAATGTTGAAGTTTTAGGACGTGGATTTGCCTGGCTCGATACCGGAACATATGACTCGCTAATAGAGGCATCGCAATTTGTCCATACAGTAGAGCATCGCCAAGGATATAAAATTGCTTGCTTGGAAGAGATTGCTTATACCAACGAATGGCTATCAAAAGAGCAGTTAAAGGCTTTAGCTAAGCCACTTATGAAAAGTGGCTATGGGAGCTATTTAATGGAGCTAATTGGTAATTAAATGACAATTTTACTTAATAAGCCGGTGGCACCTTGTCTTAAAACATTGACTAGCTACTTAGAACAGATAAATGATAGAGGCTGGTATACTAATTTCGGTCCACTTCATCAAAAGTTAACAGATAAGCTAGAAGAGTATCTAGGTGTTGAAAACCTACTGCTCGTTGCCAACGGAACCTTAGCCCTTCATATTGCGTACCGCGCTTTAGATATTAAAAGTGCAATCTGCACACCTTTTAGTTTTCCAGCAACGGCAAGTTCTTTAGCTTGGGAAAAAATACCTTTTTCATTTGTTGATATTGATAGTGAATCGCTCAATTTAAGCCCTTCTCTGGTAGCAAGTGCTCTTGAAAAATCTAATGATATAGATTCTGTCATAGCAACTCATGTTTATGGTAACCCATGCGATGTTGAAGCCTTCGATACGCTACAAAAAAAATACAATGTAAAAGTAATTTACGATGGCGCTCATGCGTTCAATGTCAAATGCGGGCAAAGTTCTGTTCTAAGTTTCGGTGACGCCTCCACATTAAGCTTTCATGCGACAAAGGTGTTTCATACGATTGAAGGTGGTGCGATCATCTTTAAGGACAAAGACACTTTTGATAGGGCGAAACGCATAATTAACTTTGGTTTTGATTCCGTCGGAGTGGCAAACCAAGTAGGTATAAATGCCAAATTGAATGAGTATCAATGCGCGGTTGGGTTAACTTTACTTGAGACCATAGATGAGGTCATAGCTCATCGAGCAGAACTATTCTATCTATATAAGAAAACCCTTGAGAGCTATGTACAGCTTCCAGTTTGGAAAGAGGATGCGTCAATTAATGGGGCATACTTTCCAATTATTCTGCCAAGTCAAGAGTGTAGGCACAAGTTGAAGGCAGGCTTGCATGATCTAAATATTCCTACTAGGGAATATTTTTCACCATCATTGGACATGATCTACAGAGCTGAGGATGTCTGTGTGCACTCTCGCGAATTTGCCTCGCGTATTCTCTGCTTGCCGCTGCACTATTACATGAGTTTAGCGGAAGTATCAAAGGTTGCTCAAACCATCATATTTTTATTAAAGGAAAAGTCATGAAGATAGCTGTTACCGGAGTTGGTGGAGGCGTTGGTCAAAGCATTCTTAAATCTCTTAGAGGAACAACTTATGAGGTTGTCGCGTTGGATGCTGATCCGCTGGCGGCGGGATTATATGGTATAGAAAGCGCTCATTTAATTCCCTATGCAAGCAGTGATGATTTCATCTCCTCACTTTTGGAGATATGTAAGCAGGAAAATATAGCACTATTATTTCCTGGATTGGATGCGGAACTCTTAAAGCTGTCATTGCATCGAGAAATGTTTGCCGATATTGGTACGAAAGTCGTTGTTAGCAGTCCAGAAGTAATTGAAATTGCAGATAATAAGCTTGAGACCTTCAAGAGATTAAGCGACCTTGGAATAAATGTCCCGAAAACTCTTGAACTAACTCAGTT
>CAWKZI010000168.1:0-5642 GCA_963854365.1 Gammaproteobacteria bacterium | reverse complement strand
TCAAGTCGACCAAAGTTTTGTTTTAGATCTACATAACCATTATTGCCAAAATTGGGGTCAGGTTGCCCTGTTTGTATATCAACAGACACTAATTGCTTTCCTGAAGTGGCAATAAAAATTCTCTCAATCTCACCATCTGTCCAGTATTCAATACCACGGGTTTGCAAGGGAGAGAACAAAGGCGGACCCAATTCATAGCTCTTCGGATCGAAGACCCACAACTCTTCGCCTGTTGCAGAATCTAGGGCCGAAATTAGTCCGTGGTTGCTATTTACATACATGATGCCATTTACGACCAGAGGCACCGCGCGGTAATCCCCAGTGGGGTAAGCTAGATCTTCAGGCAAATCCAGGTCAGGGCTACGATAACGCCAGGCTACCTCCAGTTCAGAAAAATTGCTGCCTTCAATCTGATCCAGAGGGGCATATTTATCGGAGTTATGATTGCCGCCGTGATGACGCCAGTCTCCTACCGGAGTGGCGTTCTCTTCACTGGTTTCCGGTGAGCAAGCCAATAATAAAATTGTGCCTAAAAGAAGAACAAATAGATTTCTCATGGCTTGATCCTGATTCTTGCTTCTGTTGTTATTCGGCGGTTGAGTATAAGCGGAGTGTAGAATAGAGGAGAATAGTTGCGTGCTCTCCCTCAATATTAGTTCACTATTCTTCGCCAATACGTTGCAAGATCAATTTCGCCAACGGCTCACCGGTTTCCTGCACGAAATGACCAGCACCTTCGATCACATCGAAGGTCGAGTTTGGGATATGTGCGGAAAACTCACGCCCCCAATCTACAGTGAATACGCGATCCTGATCGCCGAAGAAGAAATGAGCAGGCTTGCTCCAATTGGCCAGAGAATTGAATGCCTGTTCTTGGCGAAAAGCAGCCCCCTCCTGAGGCTGCGCAAATGGTAGCATCCACGGCCAACGGTAGGCTCCGGCAGTAGCTTCCTGGGTATCGAATGGCGCAGCAAAGCCATAGTCACCAAGATTAGGCATACCCCGGGTAAAATCTCTTTCCTGTGAAACTCTATTCCAGTTGCGCAGCGCATTAGTGTATTCGTAACCGGCATGATGTAACCAAGTGTTCATTACAATCAATCGCTCGAACCTGTCCGGCATGTCGGTCGCGGTAATCAGCCCATTAGGCCCAGCCCAATCCTGAACAAAAACAGTTATGTTGTTCAAATCCAACTCGGTAATCAGCTCTTGCAATACCGCTATGTGGCTATCTGCGGTATACCATTCTCGGTCGATAACTTTGTCACTTTTGCCAAAGCCGATCATGTCGGGAGCAATAATGCGATAGCCGTTCTCGAGGAAGCTCGGAATCATATTGCGGTAAAGAAAACTCCATGTAGGCTCTCCGTGGAGCAATAACATGACACCTGCCGCTCCGTCACCCTCGTCCAGGTAATGCACTCTTAGGCCATCGACATACAGATAGTTCGGTTCCCAGGGATAGGCTTCGAGATTTTCAAAACGCGCATCCGGGGTCCTGTGTACGCCGGACAAGGGTTCTTGCGCCATACTGAACGCGCTCAAAAATAGGCACCCTAACAAGAAAACTATTGGAATGATTCTTCGGGAATGATGACGCATTTTTAATTCCTTCTATTAGTTAGATGTTGAGCGAGTATAAGTAGAATAGGGGCCAACGCCATCCGAACCAAATGCTCTCAATTGAATGTCGGAACAACTATTTGATATTGATAAGATTTCATCAAATTAGCCTAAGTAGGGGCCAGATTTCAAATGATAGATAACTAGGGACAGAGAAAAAAAGCAGTAGTTTTGAGCCTCTAGATCAAACGGATTCGTAGCACACTTCTTAGCCGTCTGATTTCGTAATTTTAACTTATTGATTCAAATAAAGAATTGGTCACGCAGTCTACTGAAAATCCTCGTGTCGGTGGTTCGATTAATAGAAACCATTGAAGTGTTCGCGGCTATAGACACACGACTAATTTCATCGCTTCTCTAGATATCGTATCCCTCTGGGCACCATTTCCACAAGGGTCCATTTAGGCCACTTTGTTAAAGTCTATAGTAACATTAGGGACACTCACAACTTAACAACTTAATCGACCAGATTCTGGCGGTGTCGTGAAGTGTTGACTACATTGTCCCAATGCCAAGGATGGGACGATTACACATACCGGGTGGTTGCTATCATCTGATAGGGCGCGGGCTTGAGCGTCGCTTTATTTTCGAAGATTCTGCAGACAAGTCGGATTTTTTGAATCGGCTTGGTGTAAGTTTGGCCCGAACGCAATGCCAGTGCCTTGCTTGGGCTCTAATGTCTAATCATTATCATTTGCTAGTTCGTGTTGGCCCATTCCCTCTGTCAAAACTAATGGCACCTGTGCTGGGTGGATACGGTGGCTACTACAATCATCGCCACCAGCGTTCGGGTTATGTATTCCAGAATCGATTTAAGTCCATTCTTTGTCAGGAAGAGAGCTATTTGCTCGAGCTAATTCGATACATTCATCTCAATCCTGTTCGAGCTTCGATTGTGCAGGATCTTACGTCTCTAAAACGATACCCCTGGACAGGGCATGCCGGTATGCTTGGTAGTAGGCTACAACCATGGCATGACACGGAATCTGCGCTAGGACTATTTGGTCATTCAATCCGTTCCGCGCGAAAACATTATGTGCAATTCATGAATGCAGGTGTTAATAATCAAGTACCTATAAATCTGTCTAGTGGGGGACTAGTAAGAAGTAGTGGAAGCTGGGAAACTTTGGCCAATCTCAGGAGAGAGCATAGCCACTGTATTGGCGATGAGAGAATTTTAGGAGATAGTGACTTCGTCGGAGCAGTATTAAGTGAAGATAGCCTGGCTCTCGATCAAGCTTCATTGCGTTTGCGTCAGGGCTGGTCTCTTGAAAAGCTGATCACTCGTGTTTGTATGCTTTGCGAGATCGAGGAGGATTCTATTCGCAAGAAAGCACGCGCTAACGACGTATCAAAGGCGAAAGCGCTACTATGCTATTGGGGAACTGCTGAACTTGGACTGACAACTATGAAGATAGCTGCTCGACTACAAATTTCACAACAAGCTGTTTCAAAATGGGCTGAAAAAGGAAGGAATACTGTGGAGGATTTTAATATCGGCTTTCCTAATTTCTTGGATTAAGTTGTTAAGTTGTGAGTGTCCCTACTTCCTACACTATGCTATTACTCCATCTGTATCTAATGCATAATAATGCTGCAAATTATTTTCAAAGTGGATAGTTCAAAGTGGACTTTTCAAAGTCGATAGTTCAAGGAATTAAAAAGTAATCTGAAAACTAATTTAGAAGAAATGACATGAAAAAAATCTTCCTCCTCATGATCATAATTACTGGCTGTTCTTCTGAATCTTCTCAGCAAAACAGTGCCCTCAATGAAAATTGGGATACTTACCTGGGCGATCCGGGAAGATCCCACTACTCACCTTTAACTGAAATTACCCAAGAAAATGTTTCTCAATTAGAACTTGCCTGGACTTATGATTCTGGCGAATTACGAGAAGGCAGTTCCAGCATGTATACCAGTCCCATTATTGTGGATGGGATTCTTTATGGACTTTCTCCGAAACTGGTAGCCTTTGCTCTAAACGCTGCAACAGGCGAAGAACTCTGGCGCTATGACACTGGCGGTCCTGGCGCATCACAGCGTGGCATGATGTGGTGGGAGGAGAACGATGATAAGCGCATTATCTATACTGCTGGGGCAGAGCTAATCGCGTTAGATGCCGACACCGGGCAACCTATTTCTGGTTTCGGTGGCAACGGCAGGATAGACCTGCGTCCCGCCGAGAAAGACGCTCCCTTTTTCACCAGCGTTCCTGGCGTCGTTTTTCAAGATAAGTTAATTCTTGGTTTTTCTACTTCAGAAAGTGCTAATTCCCATTCGGGGATGATTAGAGCTCTTAACGTCCACACCGGACAAGAAGTTTGGCGATTCAACAGTCTGCCGTTAGAAGGTGGTCTTGGGTCGGAAACCTGGGAAGAAGGATCTTTGGCTCATGCCGGGGGTGCTAATAATTGGACGGGAATGACTCTTGATGAAGAACGGGGCATGCTATATGTCCCAACTGGTTCCGCAAATCCAGATTTTTATGGCGCGACACGGTCGGGCGATAACTTGTTTGCAAATAGCTTAATCGCACTTGACGCGTCAACTGGTGAGTATCGTTGGCACTACCAAGTTGTTCGTCACGATCTCTGGGATCGAGACCTCCCCTCCCCTCCGACACTCGTTCAATTAGAGCGAGATGGCTCATTAATAGACGCCGTGGCAGTAACGACTAAATCTGGTCATTTATTTCTTTTCGATCGAGATACCGGTGAATCTCTTTACGAAATTTATGAGGCAACAGGTATACCAAGTCAACTTACTGGTGAGATTGTTTCGCCAACCCAACCAGTTTCCTCCGTCGCTTTCACCCGCCAAGAATTCGAAATTACTGAGCGAAATTCCGCAGCAGTTGATTATGTATCAGAACTAATTGCACCACTGGACCAGAGACCTTGGGCTCCGCCATCAATCGAAGGAGCACTTTTATATCCAGCCTATGACGGAGGAGCGGAATGGGGCGGCTCTGCCTACTATCCCAATGGGCATAAGCTTATCTTGAACGCTGCAGAAATAGGCGGGATATTGAAAGTTTATGAGAGACCTGCAGGATACGGTAGCGGACTTTACGCGGAAAATTGCGGGTTGTGTCACGGCGCAAATAGAGAAGGTACTGATCGCGGCCCAAGTCTCGATCGTCTCAATGAACGACTCTCTATTGTTCAGACGAATAACCTGGTCCTCCAAGGCAGAGGAAACATGCCAGGATTTGAAAGCTTAGAGAGTCACGAAAGAAACGCAATCGTTTCATTCATACGCAACCCGGGATCTGAAGGCCTGATTAGCGATAACAACGAAATCGATTATACATTCGCGGGATATACTCGAGTGAGAGACCATGAAGGTTTGCCAGGAAACTCTCCTCCTTGGGGCACATTAAACTCAATAGACTTGGCAACAGGAGAAATCGACTGGCAAATAAATTTCGGCAATTACCCAAGCCACCCGGATTTAAATTGGGGTGCTGAAAATTATGGCGGCCCTGTTGTGACCGCGTCAGGTCTAATTTTTATAGGCGCAACACCAGATCGAATGTTTCGGGCTTATGATACGGAAAACGGTTCTCTATTATGGGAATCTGAACTGCCGGCAGCCGGCTTTACAACGCCATCCATGTACGGCGTAGATGGCAAACAATATGTGGTAATTGCCGCAGGTGGAGGAAAATTAGGGACACCTTCTGGCTCAAAATATCTTGCCTTTAGTTTGCCTGACTCAAACTAGAGAGTTTCATTTCACTCAGTAACACGAACACGCTGAAAAGCATTACTCCAGCAACACTGGAATAGACCACCACTGTCCGGCGCAGCCCAGTTATCTACGCGGGCGCGCACCATATATTCACCGGGTTCAGAAAACATCGCCAAAACTCTGGCGGTACCTCCCCCGGCAGAAAGGGTGAATGTAGATGAAGCTACTGGCATCGTGGGCGGGTATCGGGTCGCCTGGGTCGTTCGGGTCGGAGTCTTGATGAAAGGGGAATCGGTATGCTCCATGAAAGTAACTTCACCTGG
>CAWKZI010000167.1:0-5660 GCA_963854365.1 Gammaproteobacteria bacterium | reverse complement strand
GGAGTGGGACAGGGAATTTTTGAGCCACTTGATGCAACAAAATAAAGAAAAACTTTTGTCTTATATAGATGAAGAAATATATCGTGATGCAGGTCAAGGAGGCTTTGAAATTCGTACCTTGATAGCAGCCGCCGCAGCAGCAGGGGGGCAAGGTGAGTTGCAATTTTATTCTGCAGAACTACCAATATTTGCCGTAGGTTGCACGGTGGCAAACTTTGATGTATCCACTTAATTGTAATGATAAAGACTAACACTATTTAAATTTTTCTAGGACCACTATGCAGAGGCAATGGTTTTACACCGGAATAGTTCTTTTTCTATTCTTCGTTCTAGTGCTCGGCGTTCCGCTCTTCCCAGAGTTTTTTGCCACGGGAATTTTCGGGCCGATGAATTTGGGGATGTTGTTGTTTTTGGTCTTGCATTTACTCACACCTTTGCTTGCATTTCGTTACTTGAAACAGCGACAGGGAGAATAAAGGACAGTGGGCATTTTTTTATTCTTTGTAATTATTATTGGGACTCTTGGCTTAACTTTTATTGCTTCTAAAAAAACTTCTAGCGCTGATGATTTTTTCGTGGCAGATGGAAAGATTGGCGGCGTCTCGAATGGTTTTGCTATCGCCGGTGACTTTATGTCAGCGGCAACGTTGTTGGGAATAACAGCCATCCTTTTTGGTGCTGGCTATGACGCGGTGATTTATCTGGGGGCTCCGCTTGGCGCATTCGCTATTCTTATCTTTCTAATGTCAGACAAATTAAAGGCGCTAGGAAAATATAGCTTCACTGACATCATTTGCATACGACTGCAACCGAAGCCGATCCGAATTCTTGCGGTTGTAAGCACTCTGAGCTTTTCTCTGATGTATCTCATGGTGCAAATCGTTGGAGCTGGAGCTCTGATCGAAGTGTTATTTGGTATCTCTTACACTTGGTCGGTAGTCATCGTTACGTCTTTGATGGTTCTTTACGTCGCTGTAGGCGGTATGTTAGCAACTACCTGGGTGCAAATTACCAAAGCAGTATTGTTGCTAATTGGAGTAACAGTGCTGTCCTTGCTTACTCTGCTTAATTTCGATTTTAGCTTTTCCTCAATGTATGCAGAAGCCCAAGCCAACCATGGTAGCGATGGCTTGTTAACTAGAGCAGGTGGATTGGGTTTGTCGACACTGTCTGCTCTATCGTTGGGCATTGGTTTATGCTTGGGCCTGGCAGGATCACCTCATTTACTTATGCGTTTTTTTACAGTAAAGGATAAAGCCAGCGCAAGAATGTCAGCGGGAGTGGCTTTGAGTGCGATCGCCTATGTCAATGTGCTGATTTTTTTCGTTATAGGTATCGGCGCAGTTGCCTTGGTGAAGGGGAACCCTCTTTACCTTGATAGCGGCGGAGCCATTATTGGAGGTAGTAACATGGTTGCTGTGCATCTTGCAGATGCAGTTGGTGGAGAAATATTTTTCGGCATCATGGCTGCAATTGCATTCGCTACCATATTGGCTGTGGTAGCAGGGTTAATGTTGACGTCAGTTACCGCTTTAACTCATGATTTATATACTAACGTATTGATGAAAGGAGAGGTTGATCAACAGAAGCAAATTCGACTTTCAAAAATTGCTGCGGTGGGATTAGGAGTCATTGTAGCGTTGCTTGGTATTGCGTTCGAAAAACAGAATATTGCTTACCTAGTAAGTTTAACTCTTGCCATAGGCGCATCGACGAATTTTCCACTTTTGATTTTGAGTATGTATTGGAAAGGTCTAACAACAAGAGGTGCTGTTAGTGGCGGTATCGCCGGTTTAGTGTTGGCCATCGGACTAATGGTTTTGGGTCCGGCAGTGTGGGTTGATGTGTTGGGAAATGACCAAGCTGTTTTCCCCGAAGCCTATCCAGCACTTTATTCGGTTACGGCAGCGTTTCTTACTATGGTAGTGGTCTCGGTGCTGGATCGGTCGAAAGAAGCGGATGAAGATAGGGATAAGTTTAAGCTAATGTCTACAAATTGAGTTAGATCTTAATCAATTGTAAATTTATCGAGATCGCTCGCCAAAACGACTTCTCCGTTATATAGCGTTTTAATTTCATCCAGAACTGTCGATTCTTCCGTGCCATAAAACAGCCCGTGATAAAGCACGAGTTTTTTCGGCTGAGCGATATTAGCCAAACGAGCCAATTCTTCAGATGTAGTGTGCACGCTATTATGATAGCGTTGGAACTCTGGGGAATTTCTTTCCAACCCTTCTAAACTAATTACTTCATGAAAAAGTAAATCTACGCCTTGAGCTTTTTCGGCGACAAGCTCGCTGTAAGCAGTATCTCCGCTAATAACAATGGAAAGGTCATCTGAAGTAATCTTGAACCCAAATGCTGGATTTATATCTCCATGATTTACCAAAAAAGCTTCAATGACTAAATCATCTTCTTTCAGCACAATTCCTGTTTGCAGATTTTTTTGGCGAACTTTATATCCATTCGGGTTTGCAACAGGTTGCACTCCGTCAATTCGGAATTGAGCGTCGGCAGCTATCAAATCCAACAGTCCATCAGCAATACGATCTATGCCTTGTGGCCCCCATATTTTTAAGCTACTACTTCGACGCCACCATAGAGTATGAGCAAGTTCCGATAAGTCCATAGTGTGATCACTATGTAGGTGGGTGAGAAATAAGCAACAAATTTCTGAAGGGTAGAGTGAAGGAATGTCGTACTTGTATCGTGCTATCGTAGCCTGTCGTACTGCTCCGGCTCCGACATCAAAAAGGTAACTCTCTCCATTGTGAATAACGGCAATACTAGGACCAGCTCTGAAAGCGTCAGGAATGGGAGTTCCTGTACCTAAGACAACGACTTGGGTTGGAATGTCTGGCCCAGCTCCGGAAGATGTTAGCCGCGTCTCAACTCTTGCGCTAGGCAGAACCAGTTCATAGTTAGTGTCTGTTGGAGGATTGCTGCCACAATTAACAAGCAACAGAGATGTAAAAGTAATTAGAATTCTTTGCATAATTAAAAGTTTTTAATAAATTATCAAAAGATGACAGAGCCAATATGGTTTGATCAATCTACCTTAGAAATAATTGTTAAAATTGATGTCTCAAATTTTTTAATCCGTAGATGGAGAGCAAAAGAGGAAGAGTACTACATTTTCGTTCGTAGTAAGCTGGAATAAACAATAGTTTAGGAGGAAGTGCATCTTGCTGTGGTTATAGAGCTGCGCAGATTAAATCTCTCCGGACCGATTGCGTGTGACGTTAAGTAATAAGCTACGTTTTCCAAATAGGGTGGTGTGATAGACAGAATGTGGCTAGCCGAACGCGCAACGATTACAACCTGTAGATTAATGTTGTTAACGGGAGGATCAGCAGGAAGATGATTGCATCCCTAGGGTTGCCGGAAATCGAATCGTATTAAGACCTGTCCGTCGCCGCCAGTTTGATGAAAGTTGAGTTGGACAAAGACCTTGATTGGATATACTGTTTGGCTATTAAATTTAAGGACTCGGAGAATAGAAAATGAGTAAGAACTATATCATCGGACTGGTAATCCTGGCTGGAATTCTAAGCTGGGTGGCGACAGCTCCTTATCTAGGTAATACGGGTCTTGCCCGAACGCCTGGGATAATTCTCGGTGGGACAATAACTGATGCCCCCGGTGACTTCTCGCCTCTTAACGAATCTGTGCGTGGTCCAATGCTTATGAAGCAAAGTGGCTTCCCACCTTTTGTTAGCTATTTGTCTTGGGTGGGGACCCCTGATGGAGTAATTTCAGCAACTCGCCCGGATAACGGCTACTGGGCGCGGCGCGTCAGAGAGCGTGGTGGTGATGGGTGGCTACGAATAGGCGATGCAACTTATGCGATGGAAGCCACCGAGATCATGGGTGAAGAGCGCATAGCTATGATGTCGCAGTGGGCCGGTAAATCTGGAAGAACGCTAGATGATCCACTTTATGAAGGATCGGAACCACTGCGGGACTGGAAAGTTTTCTTCTGGACGCCTCGCTAAATAACGCGCCGTTATTAGTTACATAATATTCTTAATTCGGTTGAATATCGTCTAATGGCGATATTCAACCTAATCCTCCATCCTCTTAGATTCTCTCGCTACTTATTTTTGCTACTAACAGAGAACGACTTAACTCAATTAGGAAGCAGTAGTTAGACAATGGTCTAGAGTGTCTTTAAGTTCGGCCGGTTTAAGTCAAAATGGTCCTGTGGCATCCACATAAATTTTAATTCCATGCTGTAAAGCTACCGGGTTATCGTCAATGAATTGCTATAGGAAAATAGAATATTCGCCATTTGTACCACTGAGTTCAATATTAGGTGCCAGGTCAACGCTTTTAAGAACTAATAAATTGAACGATTTCTACCTTGTTTTACCTGTCCTTATTTCATTATAGGCGAGCATTATAGTTTTAAATGTGTAGCTTTCTTTCATTTGTTATTTCACTTCCTGTAAATTGGTTCCAGAAGTCTCGGTAAGCATCATAATACAGATCAGAGAGGCTGTTGACGCAAATGCCATATAGACAGATACCCAAACTATTGAATACTGGGTCCATAGAATGGTTGCTATGGTGGGTGCGAAAGCACCGCCAACAATTGCTCCTAGTTGGTAGCCAAGCGAAGCGCCTGAATAACGTACTTCAGTGCTGAAGAGCTCAGTATAGAGGGCCGCTTGAGGGCCGTACATCATTCCAAGAGACATCAATCCGCCGGTGACACCAAGCACTATCAACCAAAAACTCGCTGTATCGATAAGCGGGAACAGTGCAAATGCCCACAAACCGCTTAAGATGGCGCCAGCCATAAAAATACCTTTGCGGCCATTTCTATCTGAATAAGAAGCTGCCATAAATTGGGTTGGTATCTGAAGGGCAGACGCAATGAGAACAGCCAATAGCATCGTGTCTCTGCTAATCGCTGCACCATTTGGGTCGCTCCCGTAGGAGAGAATAAATGCTATCAATATATAGAAACACACCTGTATTGATAGAAATGCGCCGGCAGCCAGGCCAATTGTCTTTGGGTATCTTCTTAGTGCTTCCAGTACTGGAGAGCGCTCAGGAACTGCAGCGGCGTTAGTTGCCTCAGCATGTTTTTGATTCTTAGCGGCTTCAAGTTCTTTGAAAGCGTCTGTCTCTTCAAGGTGAAGTTGTATATACATGCTTATACCGATGAGCAGAACACTGGCGAGAAATGGTATGCGCCAGCCCCAGTTCATGAAGAATTCTTCGGAGACCGATGCGCTAATGGCGATGAACGCGAGGTTGGCCAATATTACGCCAAAAGGAGCCCCTGCTTGGGCATAGGCACCGTAGTAGCCTCGCTTATCTGCAGGCGCGCTTTCCGTTACCAACAACATGGCTCCGCCCCATTGCCCCCCAATCGCTAAACCTTGAGTAAAACGCAATATGGTGAGCAGGATTGGAGCGGCAATTCCAATAGTGGCGTAGGTCGGTAACAAGCCAATCATGGTGGAAGCAATGCCCATAACCACCAGGGCTAGGACTAGTGTTCGTTTTCGGCCAATCCGGTCGCCGAAATGCCCGAAAAGGATGCCGCCTATTGGGCGCGCAATAAAGCCAAAAGCGAAGGTGCCGAAGGAAAGGATCAGCGCCATCGTTGGTGTGCTTTCAGGGAAGAACGCTGTTGGAAAAACTAAGGC
>CAWKZI010000166.1:0-5666 GCA_963854365.1 Gammaproteobacteria bacterium | reverse complement strand
TTTGTAAACAATTTGGTAGTTGAAGAAATAGCCGAAGGTATTTCGCTGTATGGCGGAGAATCACACAATAGTGTTGTAGTGGAATTCGCTGATTATATTGCGGTAGTGGAAGCTCCTCTGGATGAACAGCGCAATTTAGCAATCATCGATGAAATAGTAAAAAGAATACCGAACAAACCGATTCGTTTTCTTGTTAATACTCACCAACACCACGATCACATCGGTGGATTGCGCACGTTTATGCATATTGGTGCCACTATTATTACGCATTGGAAAAACTACGACTTCTATACTAATGATGTTTTGAACTATGCACCGAGAACATTATCACCTGACATGGTGAGTCTATCGCCGCCAACAGAACTCGCGGAAGGTTACCAGTATGAAACTGTGCGAGAAAACTATGTGTTAACCGATAATGAGAGAAACTTACAGCTCAGCTATGTACACCCTTTGCCACATGTTGAAGGAATGTTAGTTGCCTATTTGCCCGAAGAAAAAATTCTTATTGAGGCGGATTTATTTGACGTACCGCCGACCGGAGAACCCCTGCCTCTAACTGCGAATTCTGCCAATCGGGCGCTGTATAATCATGTTCTACGTCTAAACTTAGATGTTGATATCATCATCCCAATTCATGGACGTGCCGTGAGTTGGGATGAGTTCATGAAAGTAATTAACGGCAATTAGAATTGTAGCAATGAAAATTAAAGTAATAGTTCTATGCATTTTCCTCAGCAATCTTTCTTTAAGTAAAGCACAGGATTATCAAGCCGAATTAACGGAATACGACCACCCCAATTTTAGGGGCGTGTGGAATTTTTCCACTACAGCACCATTCGAACGGCCAGAACGCTATAGTGAGCGCGAGTTCTTTACTGAAGATGAAATAATCGAACAAGTTCAGCGCCGGGAAACATCTGCCATCGCTCGCGCAGAACAGGAAGCAAAAGTTGCTGATTCGGTGTTAACCATGATGACCGCAACCTCAACCGGATCCGTCAATAGTTTTTGGATGGAGCGCAATGGACTTAGAGAGAACCCGCGAACATCAATCATTATTCACCCAAAGAATGGCCGCCTTCCGGATGTAAAAGATGGAGTCCTCGTCCAAAGAAGTGATCCGAATGGTGTAAGAGAAATCCCTGGTGAACGCCCAGTAAGGTACACTCACGGAGGTATTGCCCGCAATGGCCCGGAAGACCGAGGCCTTTCAGAAAGATGTCTAGTATTCAATTCTGGCCCACCGCTCTTTAGTGGCCCTTACAATAATAATATCCAAATTTTTCAAAACTCTGACCATTTAGTAATTCTGGCAGAAATGGGCTTCGATGCTCGTATAATTTCACTAGATAGGCGTCCTCATATCAGTGCTGATATCACTATGTGGTCAGGTGATTCTAGAGGCTATTTTAATGGTTCTACGCTGGTTGTGGAGACGAAAAACTTTAGCAGTGAAATCGCTAGCCTTGGTTTGCGAGATCGAGCCTATGGCAGTGGTAAAAACCGATTATTAATAGAGCGATTCACTCTAACTGGGTCGAATACATTAGATTACGAATTCACAATTGAGGACCCGAGCACTTTTACTGATAAGATTGTCGCGTCTCTGCCAATGACTAAAACGGATAGCAAAATATATGAGTATGCTTGCCATGCAGGCAACTACGCGATTGGGAATATACTGAAAGGAGCAAGAGCTGAAGATGGAACTCTTTAAAAGGGTCTACTTCAAACGCCTCCAAGTTAGCGTACCTGTCACTCTACCATTTTGATCTTTGAGGGATAATTTTAAAATATCGTTCCCTACAAACTCAAAAAAACGAATATTTTCTCCGCCAACCCATTGAGCCACCATAGGTGATCCTTCAACATGGTGGGTGACTGTGTTGTTGTCGAGATTAAAGCTCACTGCACCCCAATAACCGAAACCAGAAGTTAATCTCTCACTGCTTGTGGACTGGCGCTCAGGTAAATTACGCGGCATTCCTAATCCGGACATATTGCCAAAACGATCATAACTAAGACGGCCAATATAGTTATTATCGATTTCACCTCCTGCTGCAGGAAAGCTTACATAAGTAACTAACTCATAATCGCCGATAAATTGTTCTTTAACATCCTCCAAAGCATCTGCACACACCATGGTGGAACCCAGTAAAGACATAATCGCAACACCTAGAAAAGAATTTTTCATACAATGCTCCTTGAGCAGTTGGATCCCAAAAGTAGCTTTAATAGTTTAGTATCCAACTGCTGCCCCATCTCCACGGCGAGAATCGGATGCTCCCTCAAATAGCTTGTTAACTCTGTCGTAGAACACTGCCATGGCAGCGCCTTGCGCTGAGCGCTCCCTGAATCTATGCCCCCTAGCCTCATAAAGCTCAATCGTATCTTGAGATAGTGAACCTGTTTCCATACTAGTCACATCAGGTAACCACTGGTGATGGATCCTTCCAGCTTCAACTGATTCAGCAATATTCATATCATGATCGACCACGTTTAAAATCAATTGCAGTGTTGTATTAATAATAGTTTTACCACCGGGGCTTCCAGCAGTGAATACTGGCCTACCATCTTTAGCAACAATTGTAGGAGTCATACTTGAGAGCATGCGCTTCTCTGGCGCGATTAGATTAGGCGCTGTACCGATAAGACCACGCATATTAGTGACACCTGGCACTGCATTGAAGTCACCCATTTCATTATTGAGCAAATAACCACCACCCTCAACAACGATTCCTGAACCGTAGCCGAATTCCAAAGTGTAAGTCATACTGACCATATTGCCGTCTTTATCAACAACCGAAAAATGAGTCGTCTCCTCACTCTCATAAGGTTCTGCAAAACCATTGGGGTCGCTCTTAGAGGCTTGATCCATATCGATACTGCCTCTTAAATTAGACGCATAGTCTTTGTCCATAAGACGTTCCAGAGGCATACCTTCATTGAAGTCGGGGTCGCCCAAATGTTCCGCTCGGTCCGCATAGGCTCTGCGCATTGATTCCGTCAAGACATGAAGGTACAGGGCAGAGTTATGCCCCATATCGCTTAAATCATAGCCTTCAAGAATGTTGAGCATCTCAACCAAAACAACACCACCTGAACTCGGAGGCGGCATGCTGACAATGTCATAGCCTCGATATGTACCACGAATAGGTTCTCGCTCAACCGCCTCATATTTCAGTAAATCTTCCTCGGTGATTAATCCACCGTTGTCCGCCATAAAGCCGGCTAAGCGTTTAGCATTCTCACCTTTATAGAAACCATCCGCGCCATTGTCTTGAATAAGTTCAAGGGTATGAGCCAAATCCGGTTGATACCAAATCTCACCCAATTCATAGAGAGAGCCATCCGCTTTGAAGAATTTAGCCGCTGTGGAAGGGTATTGATCGAACCGACCCTTTGATCGCGCAAAGCCAGAATAGAGAGAATAGCTCAGAGGAATGCCCTCTCTCGCCAATTTAATAGCAGGAGCCACCAAATCCGCCCAAGGCAGGCTACCCAATTCTTGATGAGCCATCCACAAACCTGCAACAGTGCCAGGAACACCTATTGCCAGCATGCCAATATGGTTTGAGTTATCAATTACGTTGCCATCTAGACCCAGATACATGCGCTCATTAGCCGCAAGGGGAGCCTTCTCTCGGAAATCGAATGTTGTCGCATGTCCATCTTCTCCGTGATAGACCATAAATCCACCACCACCAATATTGCCGGCAGAAGGCCAAGTCACCGCCAGCGCAAAAGCTGTAGTAATAGCAGCATCAACCGCATTACCGCCTTGCTTGAGAACACCAACTCCAGCATCAGATGCGAGTCTCGAGGCACTAGTCACTATGCCGTTTTTAACTCTCAGAGGTGTTCTGCCACCCTCGGAGAAAGAAATTGACACCAATGCCAGACCGAAGACCAAACAAATGCTTTTAACTAATCGAAAATTATCCATAGTGTGCTCACAATTACCATTAATACCTGAGTTGAATCTCTCACTAGACCGGAACTTTCACTAGCCAGCAACATTAAAGCCATCCAAAACTGGCCTAGATTTTCAATCAGACTCCTATAATAACAATATTTAACTATTTTTTCGGCTTCAATTGTACTTCTTTTAGTCTTGTTATCTTATCTATTCTTAGATTCGGATCCTCTGGTTTACGCTGTAATTACTAGCCTTGAAGTGGTAAGTTTCCTTGGTCATGGCAGTGACTGATTCTAAGCAACAGCTGCCTGCTAATGATGTTATTCATAACGGTAATATTTTCACCATCACAAATTGAAGTAGAGGCTTCTGACCATGACTTCTAAATGCAAGTTTTCTCTGGCATTTATTGCTGGACTTTTTTTAGCAACCTGCGGTACCGAAGATACCGATACTCCAAATATTGAGGAAGAATTTACCAGCTCAGATAGCGCCGACGAAGCTGTAGAACAATTCCGTGCTCGTGCGCGAGCTATTCATGAACGAGTGATTACCCTCGATACACACGCGGATATAGATACGGGAGACTTCACAACTAGCACCAATTACACGATGAACCTAGATACCCAAGTGAACCTACCTAAAATGGATGCTGGCGGCTTGGATGTCGCCTGGTTTATCGTCTATACCGCGCAGTCTACCCTTGACGATGCTGGCTATGCTGCCGCCTATGCTAATGCCATCGATAAATTTGAAGCAATTCATCGACTAGCAGAAGTTATTGCCCCAAACCAGATAGAAATTGCCTATAGCTCAGATGACGTCAGAAGGATAATTGCTGCTGGCAAAAAAGTCGCCATGATAGGTATTGAGAATGCTTATCCGGTCGGACTCGACATGTCGAATATCGCCGACTTTCATGCTCGCGGTGGTCGCTATATGTCTCTTGCTCACAACGGCCATAGTCAGTTTGCCGATTCGAATACTGGTGAACGTGACAGCGACTTCCTACACAACGGTTTAAGCCAATTAGGACGAGAGGCAATCGCAGAAATGAATCGTCTCGGCATAATGATTGATATTTCCCACCCTTCCAAACCAGCAATTATGGAAATGCTGGATCTAACGCGGGCGCCTTTGATCGCATCACATTCATCGGCGAGAGCTGTTAGTGAACACAGCAGGAACCTTGATGACGAGCTACTCCTAAGAGTTAAAGAAAATGGTGGCGTGGTACAAACCGTTGCCTTTGCCGGTTATCTCAATGCTGACAAATATGCTGCCTATCAAGCTGCACGATCAACATTACAGGAGAGCATTGCGGCAGATATCGGATTCGAATTACTCAGCTTTCCAGAAAGGCGAGACCTCTCCGAAGCAGACGCCAACGAGTACAACCGTAATATGGTTCAGCTCAATAGCCTTACTGCATCACGAATGGAAGCTGAAGTACATTCTGTCGCGCCTCCCATTGATGTGGCTGACTTTGTAGACCATATAGATTATTTGGTAGATCTTATTGATTTAGAGCACGTAGGTATTAGCTCTGATTTTGATGGAGGTGGGGGAATCTCCGGCTGGAACGATGCTTCAGAAACTTTTAATGTTACCCTAGAACTGGTTAGTCGAGGATATAATGAAGAAGAAATCGGATTGCTCTGGAGCGGAAATCTACTTCGAGTATTAGACGACGTTCAACGAATTGCCACTGAAATTCAAGCAGAATAGAACATTCAAAGAATAT
>CAWKZI010000165.1:0-5667 GCA_963854365.1 Gammaproteobacteria bacterium | reverse complement strand
CTCAAGAAATTTCCTTGCCCTGAGCTTGTTTGTCTGCATGATAAGAAGAGCGTACCAAAGGCCCACTCGCTATATGAAGAAAACCCAAAGCTTCGCCGAACTCTCTCAACTCATCGAACTCATCGGGATGAACAAATCTATCAACCTTAAGATGATTCTTACTTGGCTGTAAATATTGACCAAGTGTAATCATATCTACGTCGTGGTTTTTCAAATCCTTGAGTACTTCCTTAACCTCATCGATAGTTTCTCCGAGCCCGAGCATTACCCCAGATTTAGTTGTTACATCGGGCCTTCTTTGCTTATACGCTTTTAATAATTTCAACGACCATTGATAGTCTGCCCCGGGTCGAGCCTGCTTATAGAGGCGTGGAACTGTTTCAAGATTATGATTAAAGACATCTGGTGGCGTTCGCTCTAAAATGTCAAGCGCAATGTCAAGGCGGCCACGAAAATCTGGCACTAATACTTCAACTTGAATTTCTGGATTAAGGCGACGTGTCTCAGAAATACAAGAAGCAAAATGTTGCGCACCGCTGTCTTTCAAATCATCTCTGTCGACAGAGGTTATTACTACATAGATCAATCCCATTTCACTAATTGCAGTCGCCATTTCTAAAGGCTCATCCAGATCTAAGGGCTTCGGTTTTCCATGGGCGACATCACAGAACGGACAACGCCGCGTACAAATTTCACCCATTATCATGAAAGTCGCCGTACCATTGCTAAAACATTCACCGAGGTTCGGACAGGATGCTTCTTCACACACCGATGCCAACTTATGCTTCCGTAACGTGTTCTTAATGTGGGCGATTTTTGGAGATGCTGGGATTTTTACTCGAATCCAATCTGGTTTTTTTGGTAGCTCAGTTGTAGGAATCACTTTAACTGGGATGCGACGAACTTTATCCGCTCCACGAAGTTTTTCTCCCTCAACTAATACATTACGACGATCGCGCTTGGTCATTTCCACGCTCAATTAAAATGAGAATTAACTGTTACTCTTGATGATAGGTCATATCATTGATAATGGACCATATAGCCAAGCTCGGCTAATAAATTGTTGCTAAGAGAATTACTTACATCTCGTAACAAGCTTTCCCTTTCCTCTACAAAATCCGCGATCTGTACTACTTCTAAATTCTCGAAACCACAAGGATTGATCTGCTTAAAAGGTTTTAAGTCCATCCCTACGTTTAAGCTAAGGCCGTGATAGCTCAAACCATTCTTAATACGCAGTCCTAATGCCGCTATTTTAGCATCATTCACATAGACTCCGGGAGCCTTTGGTTTGGTGCTAGCTTCAATACCGAATTCACCAAGGGTGAGGAGTAACGCAGACTCAATCATATCTATTAATTTCCGCACCCCAAATTTGCGCCGCCGTATATTCAATAACAGGTAACAAACCAATTGCCCTGGCCCATGATAGGTGATCTGCCCTCCCCTATCGATTTGCACAACCGGGATATTCCCCGCATTAAGAATGTGCTCAGCAGAACCAGCTTGTCCCTGTGTGAAGACAGGTTTATGGCTCAACAACCAGATTTCATCAGCGCGATTAGGTTCCATGTGCTCTGCCAAATACCGCATTGACTTAAACAATGGTTGATAGTCCTGTAGGCCAAGACGCCGGACTATTAATTCTGGAAGCTGTAAGTCATGTGCTGAGGGAGTCGCCTTAAACCACTTATAATTGCTTAGTAGCAAATTTTAGCCCTATCAGAATTTACAAAACCATTTTGACGTTACTGATGGCTTTTAAGTCGGAAAAAATACTTTTCAGCTGACTTTCACCTGCAGCAGCAATAGTAATAGTCAGTGCGGCATAATTGCGCTGCTTACTAGGGCGAACCTTGATCAAATCGTCGGTAATTTTACCAGTGTAGCGTTCTATAGCTTGAATAACTTCTTGCTGAAAACTTGCACTGGCAACACCAATTATTTTGATTGGATAAAGGCAAGGAAACTCAATTTTCGGCATTTGAGGATCATCATTCACCGCCTCACTGCCCGCATCAATGTCATTTACCATTTTCCCCTATCAGCCTGAAAATATATCGCTGAATAGTAGGGTAATCCAATCGATAAACCGTTTGAGTACGCCACCACGACCTATCGCTTGCATCGTGACAACCTCACCCTGAAAAATCACATCATTGTCCAGAGTTACATTAACTACACCCATAATTTGTCTATCTGACAAAGGCGCTCTTATCACTTCGTCAACATCAACGGATGCTGTCATCGACTCAGCTTGCCCGCGAGGTATAGTGATGTAAACCTCTTCTTGGATACCTAAATCAACTGCATTTTGTCCACCGGACCAGACTGGCACATTAGTCAGCACTTGATTAGCATCATAAAGTTTATGCGTTTCCCAATACCGAAAACCATAAGTCAAAAGTTTCTGTGTTTCAATGGCTCTTGCTTCTTCGCTGGCCGCACCCATAACGACGGAGATTAATCGCATACCATCGCGCTCTGCCGAAGAAACTAAACAGTAGCCAGCAGCATCGGTCCATCCGGTTTTCAATCCATCAACATTGCGATCGCGAAATAAAAGCGTGTTGCGATTGGTTTGACGAATATCGTTATAGGTAAATTCTCGCTCCGAATACATAGGATAAAAATCACTATGTCGATTGATCGTTGCTTTTGTCAGAAGCGAAAGGTCCCGCGCTGACATGGTATTGTAATAAAGCTCAGTGTCTAAGCCACTGGAATTCATAAAAAATGATTCAGTCAGCCCCAAGACTTCCCCATACTGATTCATCATATCGGCGAAAGCTTCTTCACTGCCGGCGATATGCTCCGCGACTGCAACACTGGCGTCGTTACCTGACTGGATAATAATACCGCGCAGCAGATCTTCCACTCTTACCTGGGTATCCACACCAACAAACATTTTAGATCCTTCCATGCGCCAAGCTTTCTCGCTTATATGAACTTCATCATTCAAACTCAGATTGCCGCTAATTATTTCTTCAATTGCTATATAGGCAGTCATAATCTTCGTCAGGCTTGCAGGGGGTAATGGTTCATCTGCATTTTCTTCGACAATAATATGACCTGTTCTTGCATCGAGAAGGATATAACTAGTGGCGGCAATATCTGGCGCTCGCGGGATAATTGCTGGAGCGGCAACAGAAAGGTTTACAAAAATAATCACTAAGAAACTCAGCGATAGCTTTTTAAATAGAGTCACTCGGCTCGAAAAGAATCGAATGAAATGTATCTCTAATGGCATATAGATTTCCGTCTAAATAAAATGTGCTGTCCTACTGGGAGGGCAAATCAAAATCGAAATTGATCAAGGCCTAAAAGCTATTCCGTAATAGTGTACGGGCTTCCCAGATTTGCGGCAACAACACTTTGGGTGATTTGCTGAATTTCGTTTGGGTCATTAACTGGACCCACTCGAACTCGATATAGTACTCCTTTACCTTGACTTTCTACTGAGCGAATAAATACTGGTCGATCTGTCATCGATCTCAATCTATTTGATAGTTCTCTCGCTGCACTTAACTCAGAAAACGCTCCTACTTGTAAATAATTTTCAGATTGATTATTGAGGCTAAGCGTCACGCTATTGCTTACCTGGCGGCTCGCCACTGGACCGTCCTGTTGATATCCTGAGGCCACTATAGATTCCAACAGCACTCTAGCGGTCCCTCGCTCGGCATAATCCAGTTTCATTGCTGCCGCATAAGAAAGGTCAACTATTCGGTCACCGTGAAATGGCCCTCGATCGTTTACCCGAACGACAATGCTTCGGTTATTATCGAGATTGGTCACCCGCATAAAACTTGGAATAGGCAATGACTTATGAGCAGCTGATACTCGATACATATCAAAGGTTTCACCATTAGAGGTTTTGTGTCCGTGAAATTTTTCGCCATACCACGACGCGACACCAACTTCGTTATAACCTTCTTCAGTAGGTAAAACGTTGTAGGTCTTGCCAAGCACAGTATAGGGGCTGCGATTACCTGTTCTGCTTCGGATTAATGGTTCAGGGATAACTTCAGGAATTGCGGACAGGTCGACGTCTAGATTCGGTGCTCGGTCCTGGGAAATACTGTAGCGCCCTGCATTGGGATTAGTAGCCGCTGGCGGAGCTGGAGAGGAACTGCAGGCTGTAATGCACAATAAAGCAGCAGCTGTTACCCATCTTATGATAACTCGACTCATCGACTTCCTATCTTATTAATGGTCCAGTTCAGCATAATTACAGCAATTAAATATTCCGTTGTTGATTTCATCCTTCTCACCTTTCCAGCAGTGTTAAAACCCAAGTCTAGATTTTAAAGCCTTGATTCTACAAAACCTCTGAAGAATAACGTCCGAATTGCCAATAGTTTTAACCCTCATTGGCTCAACTCAGGAACGTTTTTCTGCAATTCGGGTTTAATGTGCCTACTAAAATGAAAAATTGAATGTATTACCTTTACCTTTCAATGAGTTATGGGTTATTGCCGGTTTTGTGTGTTTGAATGGACATAAGTAGCCCAAAACCAATAAATAAAGTCACAATGGACGTCCCGCCGCGACTAATCAGCGGCAATGGCAAACCGATCACAGGCAACAAACCTGAAACCATGGCCATATTGACAAACACATAGAAGAAAAAAGTAAGCGTAATGCTTCCGGCCAACAGTCTGCTGAACATATCCGTAGCAGAAAAAGCGATGACACATCCTCGTACTAAAACGAACAAATACAACGCAATTAAGAACATAACACCAAGTAATCCAAACTCTTCTGCGAGTACCGCAAGAATAAAATCAGTATTGCTTTCAGGAATGAAGTCAAGATGAGACTGCGCACCCTCACCGTACCCCTTCCCATAAATACCACCCGACCCTATAGCTATTTGTGACTGAATAATATTGTACCCAGCGCCTGTTGGATCACGATAGGGATTAAAAAAAGTAAGTATTCTGTTCTTTTGATGTTCCTGAGCAAGAAACAAAAACCATATTGGAGATGCCAGCAATAAAGCCATAAAACCCATAATCACAATACGCCATCGAATTCCGGCCAGCAGTATTACAAAGACTCCAGACATCGCTACCATGATCGCAGTTCCTGTATCGTTCTGAACAACGATCAATGCGGCTGGCACTATAATCATAATTGTCGACCAAAATACATGCTTGAAGCGAGGTGGTAATGGTCGACTGGCCAGATACCATGCCATCAATATCGGTACAACGAATTTCATTAATTCAGATGGCTGAAAACTGGGTAGGCCTGGAAGATCCAACCAACTTCGCGCTCCATTCGCTTCAACTCCGAACGCTAACACGGCCAATAACAAACCTAGACCAGCGGCATAAATTGACGGCGCCCATTGGCGAAAAAAATGTACATTGAATTGCGCCACAATCACCATCACCACTAAGCCGGCGACCATTGTAAGGGCTTGCCTTTGAACTATAGCTTCATCACCATCGCTTGCACTCCAGAGCACAAATAAACCGAAGCAACAAAGTAATGAAATACCTGCAAGCAGAGGTGGGTCAGTGTGTATGAGCCTCCAGAGAGTTCGAGAACTATCGATTCTGTTATCCAGCCCAGTGGACTGCCGAATAAAATCTTGATTAATCATGAAGCTGTGATTCTGTAGTTCCGGAATCAACAGAGGAGGAGCCTGCCGAGGTG
>CAWKZI010000164.1:0-5669 GCA_963854365.1 Gammaproteobacteria bacterium | reverse complement strand
GTTTGGCTTGCTGGAATAAAGGCATCTCGAGTTTCATGATTTTCTACTCTATTAGTTAACTGTTTTGGTTCAATTGACCAAGCTACTAGCTACTAAAAGCCACTGAGATAAAAAGAAATAAGCAAAACCTTAACGAAATATCATACCATATGGGGTTCATGCAGTCTTAGGGACTCATAATTATCTAAAAGTAAAAATTTACAAATATTATGGATAATATTTATAGTTATTATGTGGATTTTATGACTAATGTGGATATTTATGAACGATTTATCAAGACATTATGAAGAAATGAGAATAATTAGGACATTTGCTACACTATTGCATCTCTGAACAATGAGCTTAAAGCTAATTATTCATGCTCCGACGTCGATCTAGCTATTACCGTGTCTGACTCTACTCACACCAATATTCCTCTTGGGCAATACAAAAGCCCCCGTTACTGGCTAACCTGGATAAACTTAGCTGTTATGTGGGTTGCTGCCCACCTTCCTTACTTCCTGCAGATTAAAGTGGGACAGTTATTGGGCATTCTCGCCTATTACTTCGCCAGAGATCGCCATCATATTTGCGAAGTAAATCTGCGGCTTTGTTTTCCTGATCTTGACAAAAAAGCACTAAAACAATTAGTGAAGAAAACTTTCGAATCCAACGGCATCGGGCTTATCGAAATTTCCATAGCCTGGTATCGCAACCCAGAGGACTATAGAGATCGCTTAACAATAGACGGCTTGGAGAACTTGAATAAAGCTTTAAGTCTTGGCCGCGGGGTCCTCCTGCTGGGGGCTCATTATAGCACTCTAGAGCTCGGGGCATTCTTCTTAAGTCTTTATCATGAGATGGATGCTACTTACCGCCAAAATGATAATCCTTTATTCCAAGCCGCAATGTTGAATGGCCGCACTCGCCACCATCGAGGTGTATTCGAACGTAGCGATGTACGCGCTGCCATGCGTAGCTTAAAAACTGGAAGAATACTCTGGTATGCTCCAGATCAAGACTATGGTGCAAAACACTCTGTGTTCGTCCCATTCTTCGGAGTCCCCGCTGCAACGATTACGGCCACGAGTCGTTTTGCCAAAGTTAATAACTCTGCAGTCGTGCTTTTCAGTCATTATCGTAAAGAAGACAACTCGGGTTATCATCTTAATTTCAGCCCAATATTGGAAAACTACCCAAGTGGCGATGATGAAGCAGATGCCGCCAGAATAAATCTGTTGATTGAAGATTCCATCCGGAAGCAACCTGATCAATACTTATGGCTTCACAAGCGATTTAAGACTCAAGCGGCAGGTAAATCCGCAAGACCTTACTAAAACTAACCAGGATTCTCGTGTCTCAATTTAATTGGCGCAAACTAGATATACGAATTTATGCGGTGTGTGCCAGCTTACTGATATCTCTGTTTACGATTCTTATTCCCGATACACTGAATGATGATGCCTATGTATATATTCGGACAGCGGATATAGCCCTCGATGAAGGAATTACCGCTGCCTTTCAACATTATTCCTGGGCTACTTACTCTTTATTAATTGCCGCCGTCAGTACGCTCGGCTTAGACCTCTTCAGTGCAGCTTTTGTAATTAATGGTCTATTTTATGCTCTTTTGATTTATGCCTTTGTTAGTATCATTTCAGAGGTTGATAGTTCGAGGTTAACACTGACCTTTGCTGCTATCTGTGTTTTGGTTTACCCACAGTTAAATGAGTATCGATATCTAATAATTCGCGATATAGGTTTTTGGGCTCTAACTCTTTTTTCAGTTTGGCTATTTATTCGCAATGCAAAAACCCGGCAGTTTAAATATGCCTTTGGATATTGTTGTGCGTTAATCCTTGCTGCTTCTTTCCGCGCAGAAGCCGCAGCTTTTTTATTTCTTGTTCCATTCACTACGTTATTAAATAGGCAAAAAAGCAGAGAAGAAAACCTAAATATCTTCGTGCGCTTAATGGCAACCATAATCGGTTCTTCTATCGCTGCAATGTTGATGTTGTCTGTTCTCGGGTTTGATATACCTAGCCTTTTTATTAAGTTCGTTTCTGTATACGAGCCCTTTGTTTCTAATGCTTTTAGCCCTAGCGAACTTGAAGTGTCTGCCCTCGGCACGGCTCTTTTTGGGCAACATGCTTCAGCATATTCTGCAGAATATATCAGTATTTTCATGGCCACTGGTCTGTTCGCAATACTTTTCGCAAATCTTTTCAATGCTATTAGTGGGCCTTATTTCTTCATTCTTATTTATGGGGCAATTTCCAAGAAAGTAAAAATTGATCGTGAACTTGCTAATACGATAGTGGGATATATGTTGATAAATTTTATAATCCTGTGTGTATTTCTCTTCATTACTCGATACCTAACTAGTCGTTATGCGATGATAATCTGTCTCTTATTGTCTTTAGCTGTGCCTCTTATACTCGCTGAACTTTTTCGGCAGTCAGTCGCTAAGAAAAAGTCGCTAGTAACGGCAGCATTGGTTTTATTTCTCAGCTATTGCGCCGTAGATTCATACTATAGCTTCGGCGATTCTAAGAGCTTTGTTTTTGATTCTATTGACTGGATAGTTGATAGTTCAGACGAGTCGAAGCGGGTCATTACCAATAATCATGCTATCGCCTACTATTCGGGGCGTGTAGAGAATTATGATTCGGTATTAAAATTTCTTACCCGAGATCAAGTAATAAATACAGCTGAAGGGGATCTAATCGCAATTGAAATGAATGATGAGATGGCTCAGTTGGTAGAAAGCGATCTAGTCGCACCCAATCTAAAATTCGAAATTGCATTCCCTAACAACGAAGACCGGCGAGTGTCTGTCTATAGCCGTATTCAGCCTTAGCGAAATTACCAGTTTTCTGGCTCTTTTCTTTTCGTCACTAGTACATCTTCAAGAATAAGAAATTTCAAGTCTGTTCCCATAAACACGGAGAGTGCGTCTTCTGGTGCACAAACAAGAGCCTCCCCTGGGCGACACAAAGCGGTATTAACCAACACACCGTGTCCTGATAATTCTTGGAAACACTTTAATAGATTATATAAATCGGGATTATTCTCTTGTTTTACAACCTGTGCCCGTGTAGATCCATCAATATATCTCAAGGCCGGGTAGTCTTCTTTGGCCTTGTTACTTAACAAAGAAGAAATACACATATACTCATCTTCGCGCTGATCAACAATCCCACTGGCTACACTATCGAGCATACAGGGAGAGAAAGGCCTCCAACTCTCACGAAATTTAACCTGCTGATTCAGAACTTCTCCGATATTCGAAATTGTGGGGTTCGCTAGAATAGATCGATTTCCTAAAGCACGAGTGCCAAACTCCATTCGTCCTCGAAACCAAGCCACAACTTCGCCCTGCTGCAGAAGCTCTGCTGCTCTTTGCTGAGGGTTATGAAGAAGCTCCCATTGTGGTTTCTCTCGATGTAGCTTGCATGCATCAACACAATCATCTGTAGAATAAGAAGGTCCGAGAAACATGTTATTCGGGGATTTTATTGCAGGCCCCGTTTTTCGAATAGCATAAGCCGCAGCACCTATTGCGGTTCCAGAGTCACTGCATGCTGGTGAAACAAGTAATTCCTTGACCATCTCCATCGATGCGAGCCGCCGATTGAGCCGAATATTCATCGACCCGGTGCCAGCAACCGCCAAGCGCCCTGACTCCGCCAAAACATCAGAGAGGTAATGCTCTATCAACCCCTCAGCAATGTCCTCATAAAGTTTTTGAATCCCTGCTGCATAATGTACGTAGGGGTCGTCAACAAGATTTCCGACCCGGCGGGGCCCCAACATGTCGACTAATTTCTTGCTGAAGTAATGACCTTTAGATTTTGCCTTATATCTTCGAAGCCCAACGGTACCGATCAGTTGGTTATTAACTTTGAATTGTTTGCCGGTAAAATACGCCAGTGAGCTTAAGTCATACTTCTCTGGATCACCGAATGGCGCTATGCCCATTACTTTGAATTCTCCGTCAAGAATTTCGAACCCAAGATAGTCTGTTAATGCTGCATACATGCCGCAAAGAGAATCAGGATTGTAAAATTCTTTTATGCGTACAATTTTCCCATTGTGCCCGTAGCCGAGAAAGATCGTCGAGTATTCCCCTTTCGAATCTAAACAAAAGATGGCTGTCTTTTGATCGGTTTCATTCAAGTGATAGCAACTACTCGCATGTGCTAACTGATGCTGAACAGGAACTAACTCGATACTTTTTAAAGGAATGTTGAGTTTTTCAAGTAAGCTTTTTAATTCATGGATATAACGGCGGTAACGGCGGTTGCCATTGAACAAGCTGTCGATACTGCGATCTGGAGCGTACCAATGGCGATAAGCGTAATGCCAGCGGGCTTTGCTGAACAAAGAGATAGGCGCACAAGGAATTGCAACGCGATTAACTTGGGACGGTGATACACCGGCGATTTGCATGCAATGGCGTGCAGAAAGATAGGCTCTCTCTTCTTTCGCGTGCTTCCTCCGCAACAGCCTCTCTTCTTCAACAGCAGCCACCAACTCATTGTCGATAAACAAAGCTGCTGCAGAGTCATGTCCTATAGCGCCTGCAAGCCCAAGAGTGATCGTAGCCATATTATTAGTCGAATGATGAAGTATCTATATCTATGAATAACCGATTTACTAATGGCTCTAATTTGCTGCCAATCCAGTTTTTTCTAAATCGCACTATGTCTTTGCAAAATAGAGCCATGAACTTCCGCCGAGATTTATGCCGTTGCATCGCGTCGAGATCGAACATATAAAGCTTGTCGCCAGAATAAATAAAATTTGAAGCTTTCATATCTCCATGATTTATTTGGTACTGTTCCATGACCTTAAAAACACATGTGAATTCTCGCAGAATTTTTTCAGCCTCGGGGCTTTCAGCGCTATCTTGCAATTGCTCCAATACAGTGTTGCCTTCTATTTTTTCGCAAAGAATGTAGGCTCTAGCTCTGAAGAACCATAAGAATCGCTCTTCCATAAACAGAAAAGCATGGGGCGTTGCTAAGCCCAACACCTCTAACATTGCACCATTGCGCCACGAATGGTGCGCTCGGCTGGGCTGAATGCTGCGTTTAAGGCCGTGCCAGAGCCCCTTAATGTTATAACGCTTGAGCATGAATTGCTTATTGTTAATAGTTATCGATGCAACAGTAGAGGTATTACCTTTTTTGACCAATTTTTTTTCGTCAATATATTCGTTTGGCTTGTTAATAAAAGACTCAATTTCTTCAGAATGAATAGACCGATCATAGATAGCAAATCTATTTCTATTCTGAACACAACGATTTGCAGTAGTAGAACGAAAGAGCTTACGCTCATAGTGATTGAGCCGGAAAACTCGAGCATCTCTAATCTTTCCTTTGATCAAAGCAATATCAAGCGATGTACTTAGTTCTGAGTTGCTTTGATAATGCTCAACTGCTTTTTCAAGATGATGGTCAATAGTCACTGGGAATTGCGCTAAGAACATGACCAGATTTTCCACTCTAATATGCTCATCCAACACATCCATTGTTGATTTTATCTCACCGCCATCTAGTAAATATAAATGTCCATCAGACATCATAAAATTATCTAAATGTATATCTTCTTGCCATACTCCGGCACGATGACATCGTGCTATTGTCTTGACTGCTGCCTGCAATATATCTAGTTGTCCGGCGTCT
>CAWKZI010000163.1:0-5706 GCA_963854365.1 Gammaproteobacteria bacterium | reverse complement strand
CCAGATATTTTCCGTTAACTATCATGTTAGGCGTGCTGCGAATCTCGTAATCCTGCATACGCTTTTCGGCTTGATTAACCTTAGTTCTAACGGAAAAGGAATTAAACGCTGCTTCAAACTTGTCTCGGTCCACCCCATGCTCAGCGAATAAATCACCAATTTGGCTTTCGCTCTGCATCCGGTTGCCTTCTAAATTTATGGCACTAAAGACAGGCTCATGGAGGACCTCGATAGCGCCTAAAGCCTCAGCTGCGTAATACACTTGGGCATGAATTTTCATTAACGCGTTCCACATAGCCGGAAAGCGCACGAAATCAACGTCGTCAGTAATGTTTGATTCCCAATCGGTGATCAATGGCTCAAAACTAAAACAATGTGAACATCCATACCAAAAGGCCTCCAGCACTTCGACCTTGTCTGAATCTTTGGTATTAACCGGTGCTCGAAGCTCGGTGTAATGGGTTCCTGCCACATATCTTTCAATCTGGGCATAACTTGAAAATGCCAGTGGTAATAGGGCAATCAGGGTAAATACTTGCAGTAGCCTTTTAGTCATTGATGTATTTCTCATTATTAGGGCTCCATCGCCTTCCTAGTGGATCTAAACAAAAATTATCACAGCTGGTCAAGACTAGCTATCATCGTGACCGCTAGAGATGATCGGTTTAACAAAAAAAATCTGCTTGGCCCGTTTGGGCTAATTTAGACCGGACACATAGCTTGCTAGGGCTTCCAACTCTTTATCGGTCAAGCGTTCTACAACCGAACGCATCATAGCGCTAGTGTCATTTTGTCTTACACCGGCGCGAAAATCCTTTAATTGTTGCAAAGTATATTCTGCATGCTGTCCGCTAAGTGATGGAAAACCAGCTGGTGCATTGCCGTTTCCCGCAGGCGAATGACAAGCGGAGCAGGCTGCCACAGAAAGGTCTTTAACTCCTGCACGATAGATCGATTCAGCCAATTCAAGGGTCTCCGGATTAGCGCCTCCTAACGTGACCTCTTGGGATGCATACCAAGCCGCTAAATCTTGCATGTCCTCTTCACTCAAAGCTGCAACCATCGCTGCCATAGTTACGCTCGGTCGATTTCCAGATTTGAAATCCATCAGTTGTTTAACCAAATAACTGGCATTTTGACCGGCTAATTTGGGGTTTATGGCTAAAACACTGTTGCCATCGGCACCGTGGCAAGTAGCACAAAGTGCCGATTTTGCTTGTCCTACAGCAGGGTCGCCTTGGGCAAAGCCAACAGCGGAGAGTAATAAAGCAATAATTTGGGACGTAAGTACTAAAAAGAATTTCTTCATCGGTTTTCCTGGGTTTACATCAGATATTCAACGCCTTTCTACAACAGCCTAACCTTCCTAACCTTTCATCGATTCCTATCTAATCTGTCTCGCGTATCTAATAATAGAGACTGGACGGTGCTAAGTATAATGAGTTACAGCAATTTAGGGTCGCGAATTGTACCGTAATTAGTCCTTTGACTCTATCTGCTACTTTTACCGAGGCACTTCAGCCTAAAATGGCAGCGACCGATACACAGTTTGCATCCATCTATCCACAAACTAGGTTTGCGAGAAATGACTTTAGGATTAGCTCAAACATAGACAACTACAATGAATTTTAACCAAGCAAAATTTTTAACTAGCGCAGCAACATTGGCCGCTTGCCCGGAAGACAGCGCAGCCGAAGTGGCTTTTGCCGGTCGATCCAATGCTGGCAAATCCAGTGCAATTAATGCTATTACAGGCCATTCGCGCTTAGCTAGGATTAGTAAGACTCCGGGCCGTACTCAATTAATTAATTTCTTCGAACTGGACCCATTTCGCTATTTAGTGGACCTGCCCGGCTATGGCTTTGCGAAAGTGCCGTTGTCGGTCAAAGATAAGTGGCAACGCGAACTCGAGCATTATCTTCGAGAGAGAGAATCACTAAGAGGCATAGTCTTGTTAAGCGATATTCGTCATCCGCTTAAAGAATTTGATCGAATGATGATCGATTGGGCGGTTGCTTCCAACTTACCAATTCATATCTTATTAACCAAAGCGGATAAATTAAAAAGAGGTGCCGCTATGAATACTTTGTTAGCGATTAAGAAAGAACTAAAAGAAACTGTCGGGGTCAGTGTACAGCTTTTCTCATCGCTAAAAAACTCAGGGGTTGATGAGGCTCGAGAGAAATTGAGCGGCTGGTTGACCAATATCACAATTGATCCCGATGAGTAATCCTAAAGGACTCGCCTGGTTCTCGATAAAGAGCTTTTAGTGAGAACTAATGCGCCTGATCCCAATTATCTCCAGCGCCAACATCAACGACTAGCGGAACATCTAACGCTGCTGCTGATGTCATTCGGAATTTGACTCCTTCACTCAGTAATTCTAAATCTGCTTCACTCACTTCAAATACTAATTCGTCATGGACCTGCAGTAACATCTTTGCATCCAGCCCGCCGTTAACTAGCCAGTGGTCAATGTCAATCATCGCTCTTTTAATAATATCTGCTGCCGAACCTTGCATGGGTGCGTTTATCGCGGTTCTTTGCGCAGCTTTCCGAATCATGGCATTACCTGCATGAATATCTGGCAAATAAAGCCGGCGACCAAATAGCGTTTCTACATATCCATTCTCATCAGCTGAGGCTTGAGTTTCGTCCATATATTTTCGGACTCCAGGATATCTTTCAAAATAGCGTTCGACATACTGCGCCGCATCAGTCCGGGTGATATTTAACTGATTTGCTAATCCAAAAGCAGACATCCCATAAATTAAGCCGAAATTAATTGCCTTCGCAGACCTACGTTGATCTAGAGTAACTTTTTCCAATGGCACACTGAACACTTCGGAAGCGGTAGCACGGTGAACATCTTGCCCATTAGAAAAAGCGTATAGCAAACCCTCGTCTTGAGACAAATGGGCCATTATTCGAAGTTCAACTTGCGAATAATCTGCTGCCAGTAACTTGTAACCCTTTGCACAAACAAATGCTTGTCTAACTCGTCGACCTTCGACAGTTCGAATAGGTATATTCTGTAAATTCGGATCTGTGGATGACAACCTGCCAGTCGCCGCCACTGCTTGTTGGAAAGAAGAATGAATCCTGTTTGTAGTTTTATTTATCTCAAGAGGAAGTTTATCGGTATAAGTTGATTTTAGTTTGTTAAGTGATCGGTGCTCGAGAATTAATTTAGGCAACTCATATTTAGCAGCCAACTCTTGAAGTATGGGCTCTGCCGTTGAAGGCTGACCAGTAGGTGTTTTCTTAAGCACTGGGAGTTGGAGCTTTTCATAGAAAATAGCCTGCAACTGTTTCGGCGACCCCAAATTAAATTCTTCGCCAGCAAGTTCATACGCTCCTTTCTCCAGCTTTTCTAACTGGCCGCCCAGCTCCTTACTTTGTTCGGATAACACTTTCTTATTGACCAAAATACCGTTACGCTCCAGCCTTTCAAGCACTGTAATAAGCGGCAATTCGTAGTATTGATATATGCCTTTTAAGTGGCCATTAGTCTGCAATTCATAGTCGAGCGTGCGAGACAAGCGCAGAATCAAATCCGCTTTTTCAGCAGCGTAGTCACTGTATTTCTCAATAGCTACTGCTATTGGTGTAATTTTTGTTCTGCCTTTTCCAACCAAAGATGTTAGCTCTACTGGCGACAAGTCTAAGTAGAGTCTAGCGATATCAGCTAAAGCATGCTTTGTGGCCACAGAATTAACAACGTAAGACGCCAATAACACATCAGCCTTAATTGGCTCGAGATTAATTGCAAAATTTTTCAGTACATGGCCAAGATGTTTTAGGTCATAACCAATCTTAATAATAGAGGGGTCTTCAAGTATTGGCCTCAAAGTTTTAAGCACATTCTCAGCATCCAGCAGTTCTGGGCAGCCCTCATACGCATGACCTAAAGGAATATAGAAAGCCGCACCAATTTCTAATGAAACCGCTATGCCAATCAAAGCGGTATCAAGAAAATGGTTTTCCTCAGTTTCTAAAGCAATTGCGAATTCTCTGCATTCTTTTAAGCTCTTAACTAAATTACTGAATCTGTCTTTTGTAGTAATGCAAGAATAAGATATTTCCCCCGGGGGACATGCTTTTTTCTCTATGCTTTTTTCTTCATTTACAGAATTATTGGAATCATGCAGAATTGATTCTGACGCTGTCATTCCATTGGCTTCTAGTTCGTTAATCCATGTCTTGAATTCCATTAAGGAGAAAACGTCATGGAGAGTTTGCTTATCTTCGTCAGCGCGAACTAAATCTTCTATTTCTATATCTAAGCTAACATCCATCTTAATCGTGGCGAGCACATAAGATAATCTTAGTAGGTCAATATTCTCTCTTAACCGCTCTCCTACTTTCCCGCCAACTGTCTCTGCGTTCTCAATGACGCCTTCCATGGAGCCATATTCTAGTAACCACTTAACGGCTGTTTTCGGTCCAACACTGGGAACGCCTGGAATGTTATCTGACTTATCGCCCATAAGTGCCAGGTAGTCGACTATAGAGTTTGGGCCGATGCCAAATTTGTTTACTACTCCTTGCTCATCGAGTAACTCATTGGTCATGGTATTCATTAATGTCACTTTGTCATTGACCAATTGCGCTAAATCTTTGTCACCCGTTGAAACAAGTGTGTCTACACCTGCAGCTGTGGCTCTTTCACACAAAGTACCAATAACATCGTCAGCCTCTACGCCAGAGATCATTAACAATGGCAGTCCCATAGCCTTTACAATGGTATGTATAGGTTCAATCTGCGAGCGCAAATCATCAGGCATGGGTGGGCGATGCGCTTTATATTCTTTGTAGATATCGCTACGAAAAGTTTTCCCCTTCGCATCGAAAACAATAGCGATATTACTGTCGGGATAGGTTTTTATCAGGCTGCGTATCATGTTGATTACGCCTTTAACAGCTCCAGTCGGTTGGCCGCGACTGGTAACTAAAGGCGGGAGTGCGTGAAAAGCCCTAAAAAGATAAGAGGATCCATCTACAAGTATGAGTTGTTTTTTTCTTGCCATGCGCTTTACCAATACCTGTTTTTTTCTGATCAAAGAAGAATTATGGCTAATTAATGCAACTCTCGAAACTCTCACTCACGTGCAGTAATAGTTGCCTGTAGGGATTATCGGATAGTAAAACATCATAGCCCAAATGATCGACCGATACAGTTCGTATATCGACGCCTTGAATCAAAGTATTCACCAGCTCCATGTTTGAGTCTGGCTCCACAAGCAAGCAGTTGGGCATGCTGTTTTTGACTAGTTCTCGTGTTCTCAATATGTGTTGAATGCCGGGTTGAGTTTCTGGATCTACCACCAGTGCAACGGAATGCTGCAGACCAAATTGTCGTTCAAAATATTGATAGGCATTGTGATAAACGAGATAGTTATTATGACTAGTTGAAAAGCGTTCCGTTAAATCTCGATTCATCAACTCTATTTCTGCAACAAAGGATTCGAATCGACTTTTGTATTGAACTGCCTGTGCTTGGTCAATTTCTATTAGCCTATCTTTGATCTCACCGGCCAACGTAATCCCGTTATCGGAGTTCAGCCAGAAATGGGCGTCAATTTCATCTTTTATCTTATGAATAGTTAATGCCGGATTTTCCAGAATCGTAATAATCGAACCCGAGTGACTTTCATTGTTCAAAAATCCCTCAAGATAGACTTCAAATTCAGGCCCTCCCCAAAT
>CAWKZI010000162.1:0-5720 GCA_963854365.1 Gammaproteobacteria bacterium | reverse complement strand
CTAGTATTCTTTTATTGCCATTCGCGATCTGGCAACGACCGGAAATAATGCCTGAGGGATCAATTTGGTTAAGTGTTGTTGTTTTGGGCGTATTCTGTACTGGAATTGCCTACATAGTGTTCTATCGCTTAATTGCGAAAATTGGTTCCCACCAAGCAATAATGACAACCTATCTAGTTCCGCTATTTAGTCTCCTATGGGGAAACATATTTCTTGCTGAGGATATTACATTATTCATGGGGTTTGGCTGTATTCTGATTTTATTTGGAGTAGCTCTAACGACTGGGAAATTTCCTAGAATACTTATTAAGTAGGAAAGTCTGAATTCCTGGTTCATAGGCTCTGTTATAGATCTTTAAGCGTTTAAGTCGACGATGGGCCCAAATATTAAGGCAGTCACTCTATAAGATAATTTCTGTCAAATAAGAAAATAATATGAATAAAAAGCCCAATCACTTGAGAGCGATTGGGCTTTCTTATTTTTTAAATCTACAAAACTATCTAGTAATTTCTTTTCAATTACCTACTAATGACTATTATCAACAACGTCTCCTTCAACAGGAAGAGCCATCGCGGTTAACTTAGGGCCAGTCTGCAACATAATGTATTGACGACCTTCATGAGTCCAGGTGCTCATGCCGTAGCGGCTCCGATCGGGGACTTCAATAGAACCTCGAATCTCACCACTTTGTTTGTCGATTGCATATAGCATAGGCGTGCCATCAGTTTTTGTGTCTGAGTAAATCAGCATATTAGCAGTTACAACCATGGGTACTAAATTACCTGTGCCCGTATTACCAATATCGACACCTTCAAGTGCGGGTGAATTTTTCACCCTCGCTGGAGTTTCACCAGTAGGAATCATCCATGCATGTTCGCCAGTGTTCATATCAATAGCAGTGATTCGGCTATAGGGTGGCTTATACAACGGTATTCCGGCTGGATGTCTTGGGGCTCCTGCACTAGGTCCATTGGCGTAAAGCGCATAAGTAGTTCCAGTTGGTTCAGCATATTGAAGATCAGCTTCCTCACCTGGCACTAGTTGGATTGGGCTACATGCCGTCTGTGATGACACATAAAGATACCCGGTAGTTGGATCGGCTACCGCTGGTGCAGTGATGTTCGCTCCGCCACCACCACCTGGGCAAAACATTGAGGCACGTTTGCCGATGTTATTGTCGCGATGAATTGGCGGATTAAACAATGGGCCCATTTCATACTCAGCAAAGGCTTCGATGGCTTGTTGTCGAATTTCTGGAGTGAAATTGGCGAGGTCATCAATACCGACGCCTTGGATATCGTACGGAGCAGGCTTTGTTGGGAATGGCTGTGTTGGAGACAACACTTCGCCCGGCACAATAGATGCTGGTACAGCGCGCTCTTCGATAGGCCAGAGAGGTTCTCCAGTCAAACGGTTAAAAGCATAAACAAAGCTTTGCTTGGTCACCTGAGCTATTGCTGGAACTGATCCCTGTCCTGGAATATTTAAATCCAATAAAACCGGAGCGGTTGGATTATCATAGTTCCAAATGTCATGATGCACCATTTGGAAGTGCCATGAACGCTCTCCAGTGCTAGCATCTAGAGCGATTAAACTGGTTCCGAAAAGGTTATCACCAGGTCGGAATCCGCCATAATAGTCGATTGTTGCACCATTAGTTGGAATAAAAACCAGGTTGTTTTCAACATCAGCTGAGATTGGTGCCCATGAAGAAACGTCACCAGTCCATTCCCAAGCGTCGTTCTCCCAAGTTTCGTGGCCATATTCGCCTGGTTTGGGAATTACATTGAACTTCCACAGAAATTCTCCGTTTCTGGCATCATAGGCAAGAATGTCACCTGGCACGTTTTCAATTCTGGATTGGTGGTATCCCTGCTCAGCAGAGTTTCCAATGATTACAACATCGTTGACTACGATTGGAGGTGAGGAGCCCGTTATGTACCCGGTTTCTAGAGGTATGCCTTCATAAGGATCATAAGGGTGTCCAAGATTGGCAAGTAAATCGACAACACCAGATTCAGGGAAGCCATCAATGGGGATTGGACTTCCAAAACCCTCTAAAGGAGATCCTGTCTTTGCGTCAAGGGCAGTTAAGAAAAATCCTGGTGTGATCATATAGATAACACCGCGGCCATCTACTTCGGAGTATCCGATACCCTTACCATAGTCGGCGCGCATGGAATATTCCCAGCGAGGAGTATTAGGAAGTCTATAGCTCCAGAGTTGTTCACCAGTCTTTGGATCTATGGCGACGACGTGACGCCTGGAACCAGCGACAGTATAAAGTATTCCATTGATGTAGCTGGGGGTTGATCGCCCACTTACTGCGCCCAAACTTGCTCCATCCCATTCCCATGCCACTTCAAGATCGCTGAAATTATTAGCGGTTATCTCATCAGCTGGAGAATATCGTGTGTGCGCATAGTCATTACCAAGAGTTGTCCACTCCACAGTGTCCTGTGCAGCGAGCAAATTAGGAACGAATAGAATCATAATTGCTGAGTAGAGTTGGATACTCATTTTGAGAAAATTTGATGTTTTTATCATTATTGGCCTCTCTTCTTATTTGAGAATCAATTGCATGCTGCAACACATCATGAAGCTAAAGCTCCCCGATCTGCAAACTTTCCTAAATAGTAATAAAAAACAATGAGTTAAAATCATTTAACTTCAGTGTTAATCGCTTTAGCATGGCCATATGAGGCTACCTGAAGCACCCCGATTTGTCTATTCAGAATCTTTTCTAATATTCCGTGAAAGTCCGAGATTGATGGCATTTTTAGGTCATAATCCTGGCATATCGAAGCCGATGCTACTGAGTTCTTTAGTAAGATTAATCAGCTGTTTCTTGGTCATTTCTGTTAGAGGTGGGCGGACTTGGTACCAAAGGGAATCGTCACTGAAAATCGCTGTGGCAGCTTTCAGAGCAGGGATCATGGGGTAACTTTGGAATATCTCACGGACTCGATTCAAATTATCTTGAAGACCATCAGCTTCTGCCGTTTGCCACTGCTGGAATAAATTGACGATCGCCGCTGGATTTACGTTTGCAGTGGCAGAGATGCAACCGGCGCCCCCTGCGCGCAGGTTTCTTAAAAGAAAACTCTCAGATCCACAAAATACACGAAAGTCATCCCAGCCTTGGGAATTATAAGCCTTGGTGTTTTTCCAATCTCCTGAACTATCTTTTATACCTGCGATAGTTTTTGGGTAGGCTTTTACCAATCTATCAATAAGCTCTAGAGATAAGGGTATCTGCGAGAAGGATGGAATGTGGTAAAGATAAACCCTTAGCTTTGAATTGCCCACGCCCTCGATAACAGATGAATAGTAGGCATATAAGCCTTCGTCGCTTACCCCCTTAAAGTAGAATGGGGGTAGCATCAAGACACCTCTACAACCGATGGAAAGTGTATGACTCGTAAGTTTGATAGTGTCCGGGAGAGCAGAAGAACCCGTTCCCGGCATCATCATTTCAGGCTCTATACCAGTTGCAACTAAATGGTCGAGTAGGTCTATTTTTTCAGGAACTGACATGGAACTGGCTTCGCTATTGGTGCCAAATACAGCGAGTCCGCAGCCTTGCGCGGATATCCATCGGCAATGTTCTGCAAACCGAGTATGTTCTGCGGTGTAATTTTCCTGAAATGGCGTGATCACAGGGGCTAAAACACCACTAAACCTATTTATACTCAAATTTTTGACTCCAAAGCTAATGGTAGAGGGAATGTCTATATCTCCCATTATGATAGTTCGGTTATTTTATATTTTCCAAAATTCTAATTTAAAATTTAGTCCTCATACTCCCATATTCGGAGCTTCTAAGGAATCTTAAGTAAAGTTTACGACTCTGCTGAGATCGCTGATAGATAATAAACTGGATGATGATCTAGACGCTTCAAATCTAATAAAAGAGGGACTGGATATTGGTGGTGCAGACCAATACCTAATTAATGCTGCGCTAGTCAAACGTCATCCTGAGACGAATGTTTATAAAATTCATTGCAGAGTTTGAGATAGCTTCCTGGGTCAGGTACATAGTATATCTAAATTCCAAATATGGAGAAGTGAACGGACTTTTCCTCGTTTTATTTAGTAACAGCGAATTTGAATTTGATAGTTACGATGAGCTTGCTTAAGAAGGTTGGGGTTTATGTTTGAAGTCAAAATAAAACCCCAAAATAAGCAAGGGCCAAATCCCCACATGAACCATCACATCAGCTGTGTTGAAAATATAATTCCAAAGGGGAATATGTTGAATATCGATAAAATCAATTACGCTACCATAGATTAAGCGATCAAGAATATTGCTAGTACCACCGCCAACAATAAAGCCAAAACAAATAAATTCATAACGCTGTATTGATTCACTGCACCAAAGATAAACGAGCACTGCTATAACTAGTCCGCCGCTTATTAGACCAAAAAGCCATCCTTTTCCTTGGAACATACCAAATACACCACCATAATTACGGATATGGGTGAAGTGAATAAAGTTGTTTATCTCTAAAGTTGAGTTTAAAGGGATGGAGTTATTAACCCAATAGCCTATGAGTTGCGAGATAGCGAGAATCATTAGAGCTGTGGCTGCGAAGAGGCCCAGGTTTTTTAGTTTGGCACTCAATGTGGTTCCTTAGGTTTGATTCGAGCTACCTTTCTGATTAAACAAAGTTAGCAGAAACTTATATACATAACTCAAGCAGAATTACCCGTCAATCTCTAGTATTTGGTCAGCTATTTGGGTGATAGTTCCGACGCCAGCTGGATCTACTTTGATTATACTGTGAGCACAGTTGTGCATTTTTGGTGGTTCCCACAATTCGCTGATCGGTCTATTTTGAAAATGACAGATAAGAGTTTTTATTAGCGCACCATGGCTCACCAATGCGACTTTCTGTTGATGACAGTTCTGTACAATTGTATTTACGGTTGCTACTGCACGAGTTTGTAATTCAAAGAAAGATTCCGCTCCTTGAACATCAAAGAGATGAGGTTCTTGCCAGAAGTGTTTATAAGAACCTGGTTCGCGAATTGCAATTTCGTCATAAAGAACGCCTTCCCACGGGCCGAGAAAAATTTCGCGGAGAGAGTCTAGATAATTAATCTCGGTTGTTGACTCAGAGAATGCATGCTCCGCAGTCTGTCGCGTGCGTAGACTGCTGCTGCAATATATCTTATCAAACTCGAGTTGCCCGATACGCTGCCCAAGCTCTTTTGCCTGTTGGATGCCCAAATCCGTTAGATGCGATTCGCTTTGACCCTGAGCTCGTCGTTCTTTGTTCCAGTTGGTCTCTCCGTGCCGAATTAAATGAATCTCCATTCTCACTTTTCCCTGTCAATTACGTTGGTTCGCGTTCTCGAGACGGCATTCAACCAACCGTCATATTGTTTCTCTCTCCAGACATCATCTTTGCTCGGTTCAAAGCGTTGGTCTAGTTTCCACTTGGCGCTTATTTCTTCTAGTGATTCAAAAATCCCAGCCTGTAGGCCGGCGATATAGGCTGCACCCAGGGCCGCTGTCTCAGTAAGCTCGGGCCTCAATACTTCAATACTTAGCAGATCAGACAACTTCTGCATCACATAGTCATTGTTCGACATCCCCCCATCGACACGAAGGCTGGCTAATTTGCCACCATCCGCTTCGATCGCGAGTAATAGATCTTTGCTCTGATAACAAACGGAGAGTAGAGCCGCAGTAACCAATTCTTTCACGCCACTG
>CAWKZI010000161.1:0-5725 GCA_963854365.1 Gammaproteobacteria bacterium | reverse complement strand
ACTGTTTGGATTATTTCTAATGATGCAGAAACTTCCTCCGACGTAACAATGACTTCTTCATCGGAATATTTGTCGGCAACCCAAAGACCTGCAAAACCAGCAACAAAAACTAATGCGGACACAATTAACCAAAGTCGATTTCTGTCTTTCTTTATTCGCGCTTGTAAGAGCCCCTCACCATCCTTTCTGGCTTTCAGTTGATCGACATACTCATCATATAGAGAAATAACTTCATCAACATTTACCCCTAGAAGAATCGCATAACTCTTAATATAGCCTTTTACAAAAATAGCACTAGGTAACTTTTCAAAAAGACCCGTTTCAATTGACCTTACATAATGCCTGGTAATATGTAATTTCTCTGCAACTTCATTTTCTGAAAAACCACGACGCATTCGCTCCTGCCTTAACAAGGAGCCAACAGCCAAGCTTTCATTAGCAACTACAACGTTATCTTCAATGCCAGATTTGGAGATTGTTTCTTCAGTAGGCATTACTGACCCTTTGATAAGCCTGTTATTAACAGGGCAATACCAGCAGTTTTGGGTTTGAATTTTGGCGAGCTGATCACTGTGGGGCCTACATTATTTTGACACTTTTATACTTGGTAATGCTTGTGATGCATTTAGCACATCGGTCTTTATTAATAGTCTGTCGGCAGTTACGGCCAGATTATCAGCACTGTCGAAGGCTTTTCTTTCATCAATTGCTTGCTCTGAACGTGCCTTATGACGGTTACTCCGCCGAGTTTGATCGACCACATCCCCTACCAATTGGCCACAAGCCGCTCCAATATCATCGGCCCTTGTGGCTCGGACCGTGACTGTATAACCCGCAGTCTGCAAAATCTGGCGGAAGTTACCGATCGCGGAAATGCTCGGGCGCTCGTAGTCACTCAATGAAAATGGATTAAAAGGTATCAGATTGATTTTACACGGAAAAGACCTCAGTAATTCAGCGAGATCCCTGGCATGCTGTCGGTGATCATTAACACCTTTAATCAAGGTGTATTCAATAACTGCTACTCTCTTTTCGCCAAGACTACTCATATAACCAGATACAGAACTTAACAATTTAGCAATAGGATATTTCTTATTGATAGGCATTATCTGACTGCGCAGCTCATCATTCGGTGCATGAAGGGAAATCGCCAAAGATGCATCAGTGTAATCCTTTAATTTATCGATTGCTGGGACGACACCAGAAGTACTAATAGTGACTTTCCTTTTAGATAAACCATAGGCACAATCTTCCATCATGATATTTAGAGCTTCCATAACGTTGTCAAAATTCAACAATGGCTCTCCCATACCCATCATGACAACATTACTAACCGGCCGTTCCATTTTTTCTTTGAAACCACCCAATTTTTTATTCGCCCACCAGAGTTGACCAATTATTTCTGCAGTACTTAAGTTGCTATTGAATCCCTGCTTCCCTGTTGCGCAGAAAGTGCAATCCAATGAACAACCAGCTTGGGATGATATACAAAGTGTACCGCGGCCAGCTTCAGGTATAAAAACCATTTCAACCTTGCTGCCACTAGCAACCTCAATTATCCATTTATGACACCCGTCTTCAGATGGGTAATCTGCTACGATTTTAGGGATAGAAATAGTAGTAGTGGCTTTGAGCTTTTCACGAAGTGGTTTACTGATATCCGTCATTATATCGATATCCATCACGCCGCGCTGATGAACCCAATTCATTACTTGTTTAGCGCGAAAAGGTTTCTCTCCTGCATCAATAAACAATTCACGAAGATTTTTTAAACTTAGGCCAGCTAGATTAGGTTTGCTTGCTACCGTCATATTCAACTTACCTTTTTATCATGCCCTCTTAACTTACGCTTATAATTTCAAACTACAAAGTAACTCAACTTACTAACCAATCTGAACCGCTCTATTGGGGTCAATGAGAATAGCGGTGATCGGTCGGTAATTAGGAACAAATTTCGTCAGCAGAAAAGAAATAGCCTACTTCCCTTTCAGCGGAAGAAATGGAATCAGATCCATGCACGGCATTAGCATCAATAGAATTGGCTAAATCCGCTCTGATAGTTCCCGGTTCGGCTTCAGATGGGTTTGTTGCTCCCATCAATTGCCTATTAAGCAACACAGCTCCCTCACCTTCCAACACCTGAACAACTACCGGCCCCGAGGTCATAAATTCTATTAGATCGCCATAAAATGGTCGGCTCAAGTGTTCTGCATAAAACCCGCCAGCCGATTCTTCATCCAGCTGCAGCAATTTTGCTGCTACTATTTTCAACCCTGCTTTTTCAAACCGACTAATAATTTCACCAATAACATTCTTCGCTACGGCATCAGGTTTAATTATCGATAAAGTTTGTTCGATAGACATTACTACTCCCAGTACTTTGTATCCGAAAAAGATCGCGCATTATACGTGGTAATAAGCAGATTTGTACGCTTTTTAAAACGAATTTTTCAGGAAAAAACCCTATATTTCAGGGTTTTATTCAGCAGCTTCTTCAATCCACGCTGCTTGAATTGCTTCAAGTATTTTTTCTCCACTGCGCTCAGGGTCATCATCGAATTCCTCGAGTTCGCAGACCCATTGATGTAAATCCACAAAATTCATGTATTGAGGGTCAGTGTCTGGAAATTTATCTACCAATTCCATTGCTATATCGTACACATCAGTCCACTTCATCTTAGCTGCATCTCCGCGCTTTACGCCGTATTGGCGGCTTTCATCTCAATGAGTTCGTAATAACCTCTTAATGGTTATTTAATGCTCTTCCGATACCATGTTAATCGTGTATTTCGGGATTTCTATAATTAGATCTTCGTCTGCCATTAAAGCTTGGCAACTAAGGCGCGACTCTGGCTCCAACCCCCACGCCTTATCGAGGTAGTCTTCCTCATTTTCTTCTGCTTCCGAAAGGGAATCGAATCCCCCACGCACAACAACATGACAAGTGGTGCAGGCGCAAGATTTCTCACAAGCATGCTCAATGGAAATCTTATTGGCTAAGGCAGCATTGAGAATAGTAACCCCTTGCTCGACTTCAACAATTGCTCCTTCTGGGCAAATAACTTCATGTGGAAGAATGGTAAGTTTTGGCATATTACTTCTCGTCTCTATTCTTGTAACTAGGTTCTAAGTTTTAGGCATTGGATAGTCAGTCCGAAGATGATTCAATCACGTCGATTGACTCCCCCCTCAATGCTGTACCTATGTGGAGATTCATTCGACGAGCCGCAAAATTGCCGCTCACTCTGTTCAATTCTTCTGTTAAATCTCGAATCTCAACAGAACCCCCTTCAGTTTTTGCTCTCCGCAATTCTTCGATAGCAGTCTTGATAAGCAGAGATTCTTTTTCATTTAGCAGACCACCATCAACTTCTATCGCTGAAGCTATTGCTTCAATAAGTTGTTGCGCCTCAAGCCTAGCCTCTCCTTTCGATCGTGCCTCCATATCGGACTTTGCATTTTCCTGAGAAGATTGCAACATTTCTTCAATTGCATCAGCGCTTAAACCAAAACTTGGCTTTACTTGAATTTCTGCAATTATTCCGGTGCTCAACTCTTCCGCGCTGACACTCAACAAGCCATCGGCATCCACCTGGAAGCTTACGCGAATCTTAGCTGCCCCTGCCACCATTGGGGGTATCTCCCGCAACTCAAACCTGGCAAGAGACCTGCAATCACTAACCAATTCTCGCTCCCCTTGCACAACATGCAGAGACATTACTGTCTGATTATCTTTGAAAGTGGTAAATTCTTGAGCCCGGGCAACAGGAATTGTAGTATTACGAGGGATAATTTTCTCGACCAACTCACCCATGGTTTCGATTCCGAGAGAGAGCGGATTAACATCAAGCAAGAGAAAGTCTTTCGCAGATTTATTCCCGATCAACACATCTGCTTGTATGCCTGCGCCGATCGCAACAACTTTATCAGGGTCGATTTCAGTTAATGCCCGTTTGCCAAAAAACTCGGCAACAGCTTCTTGTATAACCGGCATTCGTGTAGCGCCGCCAACTAAAACAATATTATCTATCTCATCAACACTTACCGAAGCATCTCTGATAACACGGCGACAAGTATTAATTGTACGATTAACCAAATCAGCGCTTAGCTCAATAAATTTTGCACGGTTAAAAACACCCTGCCAATTTTCGCAATTGATTTCGACTACATCCATGTCAGTCAAGCTATGTTTGGCGGCAATTGCAGCATTTCGTAACCGAGCGAAGAGTTTGGAATCTGTTATCTCGCCTAGACCGGCTTCGGCACAAATCCAATCCATGATTACTCTATCGAAATCATCGCCGCCTAGGTTCGTATCTCCGCCGGTTGATAACACCTCAAAAACTCCGCGCTGGAGACTAAGTAATGATACGTCAAAGGTGCCGCCTCCAAGATCAAATATAATTATTTTACCTTGGTCATTTGTATCTAAACCGTAGGCTACAGCTGCAGCCGTGGGCTCATTTAAAAGCCTCAAAACATTGAGGCCTACCATGTTTGCAGCTTCTTTGGTTTGCTGACGCTGCGCATCATTGAAATAGGCAGGCACTGTTATTACCACGCCTTCTAATTTTCCGCCCAGCACCGATTCTGCTCGTGACGACAAAGTGCCCAGAATGTCCGCAGATATCTGTACGGGGCTCTTTAACCCCGCCACAGTTAGGATTTGCGGGATACTATCGCTATTGTCGCGATTAAATTGATAAAGAAAAGTTGTAGCTTTGTTGGTATCGCGGTCTGCTTGAATATCTAACAAGTTTTTCCCTAACATTCTTTTTGCAGAAATAATTGTATTAGCCGGGTCTATAGCGAGCTTATCTAACGCGCGCTGCCCGACCAGAGGCTCTAGCTCAGCTGAATAGTGCACTACAGAGGGGAGTAAATGACTGCCCGAATCATCAGCTAAGGTTTCAACAACTGAAGTACGACTAGCTGCTACTAGCGAGTTAGTAGTACCCAAATCGATACCTACAGCTAGTCGGTGAAGAGGTTTTTCCGGCTTGCTGCCGGGTTCGGATATTTGCAGTAACGCCATAGGTTTCTATTAATTATTATCATGCCCTTGGTAATTTCATTGGATAATTAGCTTTGGGGATAACCTGCAAACCTAATATCCAAGTCGTTGCTCTTCGCCTTGATTAATCTCTATCAATAGCTTTTGCAGGAACTGCATTTCATGAAAGATTTTTTTCGCGGTTGCTAACTCGCTATCCATAAACATGTTAGAAAAAGATTCTTCTCTTGAATTTAATTTTTCCAACACCTCTTTCTTGAGTCTATTCAATGCATTCAGCGCCGATTCATTTTTTGGCAGCTTATCAAGAGATTCTCGCAAGTTCATTTGCTCCATAAGCAAATCAATTCCTAAATCATGCTGACTAACTTGCTCAACGTTCAAACCTTGGAGCTCCAACATATAGCCAGCACGTTTCAGTGGGTCCTTCAAAGTGTCATAGGCTTGATTGAGTGCACTGCTCCGTTGAACTGACCTCATCTTTTCTTCTTCAGGTGCATTAACAAACCTATCCGGATGCATTTCAACTTGCATTCCACGATAGTTCTCGCCGAGCAAACCTATATCAAGCTGATAAATTTCAGGGATGCTAAACAGCTGAAAATAATTTTTATTAATTGTTTGCACTTATTAAAAATCGATACAGCTAGATGCTGCTAATTGAAAGTATTTAGAACCACAGCTCGTTTAGTAACCTTGATGCAGGAAAGT
>CAWKZI010000160.1:0-5784 GCA_963854365.1 Gammaproteobacteria bacterium | reverse complement strand
GTTAGCATCATTTTTAGTTACCTGATGAAAAGGTTAATTTTACAATTGGCCTTAGTATATCAAGCCTTCTAACATCTGTTTAGCTAATTAAAAGACACAAGCTGTCGATAAGGGTAAGTATGAAGCAACGACAAAACAACCAATCAACAGACAAAGTGCCATGTGCGTGGTGTCAACGCATAAGAATCCTTATCAGTCTTCTTATGCTTGCCGCCGCGATGCTTGCGGTAAACGGTGAATTGCCTTTTCTCATTGGGGTTTCTCTAACACGAATAGCCGCGGAATTAGTCGGTGTAGGCTTTCTTTTTTTGATCATATGGAAGACCTATTACGAATATTGGAAGCCACGTAATGCCAGAATCAACAAAAAGTCCTAATTGCTTTCAATGTAGGTACTTGACTATTACCCATGATCGGCATCGCCCTTATGGATGCTCCTCAATGGGCTTTAAATCCAGAGGTTTGCCCGCCGCCGATGTCTTGCGTATCCAGGGGCACAAGTGCCTCGCCTTCTCCGCCAAAAAAAGATCTTCTTAGTGAAGATCCCTCTGACAAGGCTGAAGAGTCGTGAACCAGTAAAAATGGCATCGCTATTCTTTTTAGTTGCCTACAAGAGAATGCCCCATTGTAAATATTAATAGCGCATCTAAAAGTGTCACTTTGTCGCTTGCTTTCGCTCGAAGTCCAAGTATTTGCGGATTTTAGTGTAGGAAAGACATTCGGGTTAACGGCGGGTCCAACGCAGGTAGGAGATATAATGGATCTAATCTCAGGCAGCGTTGCAAGCCGCCATTCAACGCCAGATATCTCGGATAATTCAGTTGCATAGTCCATAGCATCTACCCAGCTCAGCTTTAACCTATCGCCAGAACAGGTGTCCTGCGAAAAATAAGAACCACCAGGGCAGCGATACCAAATGGTATCGGTTTTCCAGTCCAAAACAGTCCCCTCGGAGCCGTATGAAAAAGTACTAAGATCGCTGTCATCAATAATACTAGAGCATACAGGCTTTTGACTGTAGCGATCGCAGCCGACCATGATTAGGCAACAAAAGACTACAGCGCCACGCTTTAGGACTCTTAGCGACATGTGGCAAAGTATATAACTGAGACTTGATAGGGCGCCCTTTTGCTTTTGTGTGCTTTTCATTAAAACTCTCTAACAATATTATCCTATGAATTAGCCGTGGATAAAGCGTGGCCTTGCATCCACTCACTAATCTATATCGGCACTAATGCAAAAAAATTAATCTTTTGTTCACTTTTGATTACCTTCGGTATTGCATGCGAGTAGCAAGGGGTCACCGATGTGATCGGCGTAACGTAGGTCACATGATTAGCGGAAGGCTAAACTCCAGGAACTAACTGTCGATGATATACACAAGGAAATCTGGGTTTAGTGTTTTTTAGGCAGGCCGCTCAGACAGATTGGTGTAAGACTCCAAAGATGAGTCTTACATAGAGAATATTACCGCACTGGATGAACATATGGATCTTGCTTCAATCATTGGCCTGCTCGGCGCCCTAGCTTTCCTTTCTATGGGGATCACGGATGTTGGCGCGCTAATTGATCCCCCGTCGGTCTACCTAGTCATTGGCGCTACCGCTTCAATAATGCTCTATCGCTCCAAATTGTCCGATGCAATAGGTTTAGGGGCGGTTATTGGGAAAGTATTTGTCAATAAGACCGAAGAGCCAGCAGAATTGATTGACCAACTGCTAGATCTTGCACAGATAGCACGTAAAGACGGGATGGTAGCCCTTGAGAGTATAGAACTATCTAACCGGTTATTGAGGAATGGCGTGACCGGCTTAGTCGACGGCACCAAAGCAGAGCTAATTCAGCAAGGGCTTGAAAGAGAAAAGGATCTGACGGCCGCTCGACACGAAAGCGGATCAGACATATTGAGTGCAGGAGCAGAATTGGCGCCAGGTATGGGCATGATCGGCACTCTTATTGGATTGGTTAATCTCCTAGCGAACCTTGACGATCCCTCTTCGATTGGGCCGAATATGGCCATCGCATTATTGACGACGCTTTATGGGTCTGTATTGGCTAATGTCTTTTTTATTCCGATGGGCATGAAATTGGAGGGCTATGCTAAGCGGGAAAGTAACAACAATCAGCTAATTATTGTAGGAATAATGTTCATCAAAAGCGGAAAGAATCCTAGATTGCTTGAGGATACCTTATCGCCCTTCATGACACCTAAGGCCAAGATAAAGCGTGCGGCAGCTCAGGAGTCTGAATAAATATTCACTAAGCTAAATGATTAATCAATTTAAAATAATTTCTTTTTAGGAGTAATATCATCAGCCAAGATGAGTGTCCAAAATGCGCTAAATTAGCCCCCCCTTGGATGGCTACTTTCGCCGACATGGCCATTTTATTAATGGCCTTCTTTGCATTGCTTTACTCTTTTTCTTCGATAAACATCAAAGATCGAGCTCATTTCGCCGCGACAATTCGAGCGGCGTTTGGAACAGAAAGAGTGGTTGTCATGGATGATATTGCTACTGCAACAAGCTTCCTGGATGAAACCTTTACACCCATTATTGCTGAAGCATCGCCTTTATCTGCGCCTACCAAAGAAGCACCGACGCCTATTCGTACCTACCGCGCAAAATATACGGAAACAGAGAATGGAATAATTGATGTTGATATTCAGCAAGCGCAAATTAATTTGAAGCGTACGCTCTCGGAAGAGATTGTTCGAGGTGAAGTAAAGGTCAAGGTGGAGGATGACATTATTGTTATTGAATTGAGGTCTCTGCTGACAGCGGGCGGTGAGGGAGATGAAAATGACGAAAGAAAAGGGGCACGAGTAAAGCAGAGTGCGATTGATATAGCTGCGAAGGTCCTAGCAGTTAATTCAGATAGTAAAATTGAGGTTGATTTTCGTACCCAGGATCTCAGGGCGCCAAAGGCTGATGATTCTGAAAATATCTTAGATTTAGATCGTCATATTATAAAGATGCAGGACGTCCTGTTTGAAGATATTAGTAAGGGAAGGCTGGAGATAATGCTAAAAGACGATGTTTTATTAGTACGATTGGATAGTCAAGACTCTTTTGATTCGGGAAAAGCTAGGCTAAAGCCTGTGGCTAAGATATTTTTAGATAAGCTGGGTAAAATTTTAAACACCTCAAGCGCACGGATAAGAATCGAAGGCCATACTGATGATATGCCTGTTATGTTCAGTGAAAGCTTTGTATCTAATTGGGACTTGTCTACCGCTCGCGCTTCTTCGGTTGCGGCGTTCTTTATTATGGGTTCAGGCATTTCACAATCGCGGGTAGTGGTTGCCGGTTTTTCTGATTCTAAACCTTTAGAGAGTAACGCGACAAAAGAAGGAAGAGCGAAGAATCGCCGAATTGAAATTATTGTCAGCGCTGCAGCGAGTGAGGATCTTAAGCCCAATGGATGATTGCAAGCCTTGCCCAAAAGGCGTTCCAATGTGGATGGCTACCTTTTCAGATATGGCAATTCTACTTATGGCCTTCTTTGTACTGTTAATTTCATTTAACAATACGCAGGTAGGTGGGGCTCAGATGATTTCCGGAAAATTCGACGATCAATTTGGCGTCCAAAACGTTGTTCCTATTGTTGCACCGCCAAAGGGGGACAACGTTTTAGCTAAAACGTTTTCTCCCGCAAAAGTTGATGAGACCTTGTTCAACGCAGTTACAGAAATCACTACCTATATTCGGCCACCAAAAGATACTGTCCTCACAAGATTTAACAGAAAAAAAGTATATAAGCACAACCAAGACGTAGAATTACTAGAGGCATCGCTTGCTAGAGAAATAGCCACTGGCAAAGTATTAGTTATTGCAGGTGAATTTAAAACTATTATTGAAATCTCATCGCAGGACATTAATGGAGAGTTTAAACAGGGTGACTTTTACACCAAGGGATTTAAGGTTCGAGAGGAGGATGTAAACCTTTATGCGAAAGTAGCTAGGTTGCAAGCTGAGACAGAGCGAGAGGTAGAAATTAAATATGTTAATGACCAAAAAACTACTCTTGCGGATCAATTTGAGTCTATTAGGCAGGCTTTAATTTCAGAGATAAATAGAGGGCAGGCTGAAGTAGCAATGCAGGAAGAAAGAATTATAATTCGTCTTGCAGAACAGGGATCCTTTTCCAGCGGACGTGCAGAAATAAAGCCTAGTTTTAGGAGAGTGTTAAGCAAACTTGGAGTGTCACTGCGAGACGTGACTGGAGAGATTACAGTTGAAGGCCATACTGACAATATCCCTATGGCTTATAACACGCAGTTTCGAAATAATTGGGACCTCTCTGCTGCACGGTCGTCTGCTGTCGTTGAATATCTGCTTGGTGTGGCGCCTCAAGTGCGAGGGAAAATTATGGCCAGCGGGATGTCGGATATTAAACCACTCATGACTAACGAGACGGCCGTAGGAAGGTCTCGTAATCGGCGTATCGAGGTCATAGTCGATGCCTCATGATAGTTATAGTGAAGAGTAGAGGATGGTAAGGGCCAAATAAAAATAACGGATAGCGCTGGAAATCGGCGGCGCTGTGTCTTTGTCAATGACGATAGATTCTTTTTAATCAGCTAGAAATACCTTATATTCTGCATGTATTCACATAAACAGCTCAATATCTGATTGAGCTGCTTTTACAAAACATCGGGCCCACTAAACAAATGTCCAAGTATTAGGATGCTAAAGGAATTGATTGGTTGACCAAAATGCTCGGCAAGACTTGCCAGGCGCTGTCGATTTCGGAGATAAGACCCCTGATCTCTTTAACGATCGTAGCATCGTTCTTTATACTTGCGTGGAGCAAGCGTCGCATTGAATAGTCATAGATATCAGATAGGTTAATCGCAAGCTCTTTACCTTTATTGAAGTCCAATGAACCTTGTAAGCCTAATAGGATCTTGTTGGCTCGGCTTAGAGAATAAGCCTTCTTTTCAAAATCTTGCCGGCTGATGTACCCCTCGGCCTCCGCTAAACTTTCTAGCAGTGCGCCAAAAAGCATTTGAGTGAGTTGTATGCTGTCTGCGTATGGAGCGGTGGCGGTGGTCTGCACGTTCCGGTATGCGTCAGTCCCGCGGTTAAATCTTGCTTTCATGATAGTTAACACCAATATAGTTTAAGACATTAACTAGATCGGCAGAAAGCCAAATAATCTTAATATTATAAAGACAAATAATGTTTGTTAAATACAAGCGACTTGGCCGTCAAAGTGGCTACACCTACGCGAAAGGGGATATTACGCTTTTAAAGTGACATGCGTCACAAAAAAAGACAAAAGAACTAACCTTCGACACCACAGCCGGGAGAGGATGGTACTATCCCAATACATATTATGCATATTAGCATCTTATACTATGCGTATATGAATTATTGGTCATGAGAATACTGGCCTTTGCGGTAATGGAAGCATACAAGAAATACTTATTAGCAGAGTAAGGTATAAGGCAGGCGAGTAAGATAACGGTACGTGGAAAGGATACAAGAGAAGGTGCTAAGACTAAATAAAATTATTGGGCTGAGCCCATCAATAAAAGCTCTCCGAGAGCTAATTAAACTACTTGGGCCTAGTGACTCAACGGTTTTGATTGTTGGTGAAAGTGGCACAGGAAAAGAACTTGTGGCAAATGCGCTACATGAATGCTCAGGGCGGGCGGCGGGCCCATTTGTGCCCGTTAACTGTGGAGCAATCCCTAAAGATCTACTTGAAAGTGAATTGTTTGGACATAAGAGAGGTTCCTTCACCGGCGCTATATCAGACCGCAAGGGACGATTCCAA
>CAWKZI010000159.1:0-5806 GCA_963854365.1 Gammaproteobacteria bacterium | reverse complement strand
GATAGAGAATGCCAGTGTGGTGGAATTGGTAGACACACGGGATTCAAAATCCCGCGCCCTTAAAAGCGTGCCGGTTCGAGTCCGGCCACTGGTACCAATATAGATCCATTATGGTGTCACGATCCTATAGGATACTTATAAGATGTTGGCACTTCAACGTAAGAGAACTGGGTGTCTTCGATAGCGCCCCAGCCAGAAGTCTCAAGCAGAGCGACCCAATCTTCTAGGGGGACTTTAGAGGCAGTGGCTGGGATGGAAACTCCTTTTTCATCAGTGAGCAACTCTTCTTTCAGCATGAAAAGATGTTGATGCTTGCGCTTTCGACCTTTATTTTTAGCTTTAAATTTAACGATGAATATCCCTTTACGCTAGAGGCTCGGGAAGACAGTGCAAATGCTCGATACGAGCTTGGAGAAATATACAACAGCGGTCTTTGGCAGACTGCAGTTGCAGCAGCAAGTGCTCTAATCGGCAATGCTCTATCCAATTGAACTATGGGCAGCATAGCTTCCAACCCATAGATTAGTCGGGGATAAGGGACTCGCATTTGAACGTATGAATGAGCAGGCTCTCTATCAGCGGTATTGCCAGTAACCTGCTTTCTAAGGTATGTTATATCGTGATGGAGTGTTTGGTTTGCCTGCACTCATTTTTGCTCTTATGGTATTTGAAAACATGAAAATTATTGGTAGAAAACTGAAGGCCCTTAGGAAAGACCGCGAGATGACCCAGAAAGAATTGGCCAATAATGCCGGGCTCACGGCGGGTATGATTTCCATCATGGAAGCGGATAAGGTAAGCCCATCAGTTGCAACTCTCATGAAAGTACTCAGCGTTTTAAATGTTTCGCCAATGGAGTTCTTTCAGCAAGATAACCCAGTTCACAAACGAGTTTTTTTTGATGAAGATGAATTGGTCGATATCGGCTCTGGTGACCTCGTTCTGAAATTAGTAGGAGGCAAAAATGCGGGATGTGAAATCGGGCTTCTAAAAGAAACTTACCCACCTGGCGCAGATACTGGATCGAAAATGATTTCTTTCGAGGGTGAAGAAGGTGGATTTGTCATTAAAGGGCAAATCGAAGTTACTATTGGTGATCAAACGAAGGTTTTAAAATCTGGCCAAGCATACTACTTTGATACCAAAATTCCACATCGCTTCCGCAATAGAAGCAAACGGGTTTGCCAGATCGTCAGCGCCAGCACCTACCATGAGTGAAAAGTAAGCATCAAATCCAAAAGTTTCCGGGTCGCTAATGTACTAAAGAGTCACAGAACCATTCGCTTTCATGGACTACTTCTGAGGTAAGAAACACCTCTAGTACTCCAACAGGCATACGTCCGGTTATCGAAGCATTAAGTGGCTATTCGGGTTGGAACGGAAGTCTATTGCTGGAACAGTTAGTAGAGATCCAGCAAGTTTTTCTTTGATTTGTAGAATGGTAAATTGAAACGCCCTATCGTAGCTTCTCCGATCAAAATACGACTTTTACTCTCCTATTTTCCTTAAATTATTGACTCGTATTTTTCTTGCTAAACTCTGGGAATAGATATTGCCTAGCCATCTACCAAGGCTTTTTCGTGCAATCTGTTTGCATGAAAAAATATCATTAATGAAATCGGGGTAAGCACAGCGATTAAGGTGAATAATCCAGAATAACTACTTACCTGAATTATGTATGCAGATAGAGTTGGGGCAATAATTTGACCAACTATCAGCATCCCATTTCCTGCTGCCGCCCACCGGCCCAAAGAATCTAATGAAGCCGCCATACCCAGCAAATAGGGATATGCAAAATACAAACATAAACTCCACCCAGCCTGGCTATATTTGTAGACCTCTGGAGACGTTGGAAAGATACACAAATAGCTGAAGATAACCTGAAACATGATGGCTATTACGATTGGCGTAATTCTTCCAAACTTAGTTGAGAGGAAAGCGGCGAGTACAGATCCAAGTAAACCTAATAAGGTGCCGAGACTTAAAATATAACCAATAGAGTCGTCAGCAATCCCAACATTTCTCCCAAGCCGTTCAATATTTGCCCACATGGAGAACTCCATGATCGAAATAAAAAGAAGGCCCAAGATAAAGAGGATCCCAGTCAAATTATCAACCGAATTAACTCGCTTATTTGATATTTTTGCCAAGCCCGTAGACTCATCAGGTTTTTTTGGTACAAAATATAGTGCAGGCACTAAAATAATAGAAATAACGGCTAAGGAAATGAAAAGCCCTCTGGCATCAAATTCTCTGATGGCAGAAGGCACAAACGCCAACATCATAGACGCAATAAGGCCCGTAATAATAAAGGCTAATGCATATGCCCGATCGGGATCTATCAGCCTCGCCAGTATGGCGATCCCTACAGAAGATAATATACCTTCGCCGAACCCCGCCAATGCACGGTAAAGTAGCATTGTTTCGTGTGTCGACGCCTCACCCGACGCCGCATGTCCAACTACTGCTAGCAAAACCCCAATAACAGCAAGGTGCCGAATAGCAATATGTGCTAGGGATGCCGCGGCAATTAAAGACCCAATCGCCATACTCAGCATTTCAATGGAAATGAGAAAGCCTGCATCGATTTCGGAAAAACCAAGGATATCTATGAGTGTTCCCGTGACCAATGGCATCGTCCAAGACCCAAGACTTGCTATAGTCAGCGCAGCTGCGCCAGCAACGAAGTAATGTTTGCCACGCTCAATACCTATCGTCTTTCCCATCTCTGCTAGCATTAACATCTACCTTTGAATATTTGTATTCACACAAGTCCGGCTCAGGGCACTCTTCCTAGTAATAGCATTTACACTCGTTGAATAGATTCCCTTATGAGCGGACAGGTAGAACACCTTATTCCACCGCCATTTAAGTGGACTTTATCAAAGGGGATAGTAATTACCTCAATGTGATGATGATCGAGTCGTTTGCGGGTCACTGCAGATAAGCCCTCTGGCATCACAACTTTTCCGGGCTCTAGCACGAGGCTGTTTAGCACCCAAGGATCATCGTCCTTCGTAATTGGGATGAGGGTTATATGTCTTTTTTGCAGCTCTTCCAGAAAAACAAAAGGAAGCTTGTCTTTGTCGACCATGGCAACTCCATGGCTCAACATGCCAAATACTCCATCAATGTGTATATCAAAGAATGAGAGGTCAGCCCTGAGGACTTCGATTCCTTGGGGATTGAGAATCTCTTCGAGCTGAACAACAGCCTCTTCATTAACACAGTTTGATCTGCCGACAATAACTGTTTGAGAGTCTAGCCATGTGAAACTTCCGCCTTCCAGCATGCCCTTCCCTGTGATTGTTCTAATAATAGGCATTCCAAGCTGCGCAATGCTTTTTGTAGCCCACACCTCCTCCCCGCGACGGGTATAGGGTCGTAGCCTGCAGATTATGGCGCCTCCCTGAACTGCAATTGCTGAGTCACGTGTGTAGTGTGAAAAACGACCACCCGTGACTGATTGCATTCTAATAATTTCGACTTCGTGAGCCTCTAAGACAGAAAGGAGGCCATCCCATTGATCGCGCATTTCATCAATAGGCAACTGGGTGCGAGGCATACATTCGTCACCATCCCAATACCAACCCTGATCGCGCTCATCTGTTGCCTCATTACTTGCAACTAATCTCTTTCTAGGGTCCCTGAGAATATCCTCTGTTGGAGGATGCATCAGGACCGTTTTCAATTTTCCTACATCACTATCACAACCCCAATTGCGTCCCCAGATATCTATTAGCTCTGAGTTCGTTTCAAATGAAGGTTCAGACACATTCGGAATCTTTATATATTCTTCACGTTCATTGGCCATAATGTGTATTAGTCCTTTTAGTAATGCGAATCCAAACAATGTTGCTAGCGCTACGCCATTAACTCACTAGGCAACAATACGAAAAAATGACTGGGCAGCTTAATTAAAACCTCATCGAAATTCTATTTAAGCTCAAGTGTGACCCCCGCCTAAACAGGCAAAAATAGTAGCACACAATATTGGCGAGTTAAATATATTAATTAAATGTTTCCCAATTTTTGCAGAGACCACCTGTAACGCACAACAAATAAAACTAAAATCTATGCTATCTATATGTTTAATATAACAATATTTATATAAAGAAAACTTAAATAGTAATTTAATATATTTAGTATATTATATATTTAGTATATTATATATTTTAAGTTTTTGGATGATTATGACCGCAGAAATTTAACCATTGCCCAGCTGAGCGGCACCGCTTGTGAGGAATCAAATAAATGAAAGTTACAGAGTACTTAGCACCTGCAAAAGGTTTTACGGAATATCGCATGCCCGCGGAGTGGGAACCCCATGAGTGCTGCTGGATGGGCTGGCCACATGACCAAACATACTGGCAAAGTGAACTTATTGAGACGCAAAAATCCTACTCAGCGGTCGCCAATGCTATTGCAGAATTTGAAGAGGTAAGAGTGCTCGCGCATCCAGACCACATTACTGATGCAAAAAATATTTTGGGCAATGCCATCACCATAATTGAGATGGAAACAGATCAACCTTGGCTGCGCGACACCGGGCCAAACTTCTTATTAAATGAAACTGGTGAATTAGCTGGGTCAACATGGCAATTTAATGGTTGGGGTTATGAATACCGTAAGTTCGCAAATGATGCCCTCATTGGTGACAGAATACTCAAAATGCAGGGCGCACGAAATATCGCATCCCCAATATATGCGGAAGGAGGAAGTGTTACCGTCGATGGCGAAGGCACAATTATTACCACCGAACAATGCCTTCTGAATAAGAACAGGAACAGCCACTTTAGTCGAGAAGAGGTAGAAAATGAGCTTTTGCGTACTTTAGGGTGCCAAAAAGTTATTTGGCTACCGGGTGATTCCGACGATGACGAAACAGATGGCCATATAGATGGCATTTGCGCCTTTATCAGTGCAGCGCATGTTGTCATCGTGCAAGCCACGGATCCTACTGATCCTCGCCGCAAAATCCATGATGCAAATATCGAGGCGCTGAAGGATCAAACGGATGCTAAAGGTCGACCAATAAAAATAACCATTATTCCAGAAGCATCTGATGCAGATCTTTTATCGGATGCTTACTGCACGGCATATGTGAACTCATATATTGCCAATGGGGCCGTTGTAATGCCCAAATATAACCTATCTTCGGACCAAATTGCCGCCGAAATTTATGCCTCGCTTTACCCCGACCGAAAGATCATCCAAGTCAATATTGACGCTATTGCTATAGGTGGAGGAGGCATACACTGCATCACACAGCAACAACCAGCATCGATAAAAACATAAATCAGCTTTTGAAATACTTAGATTTAATAAGACCTGCATAGATACAAACTATCTAGATTTGGATGAGTTACATGACAAACTTAACTACAAGTAGCATCAGAAGAAGGAACAAAATATGCGCAGCATAATGATTGCAACTACCCAGATGTCATGCTCTTGGGATAGAGATGAAAATGTAGCAAAAGCCTGCCACTTGGTGCGAGAAGCAGCAGATCAAGGAGCGCAACTTGTCGTTCTGCAAGAGTTATTTGAAACCCCCTATTTCTGCATAAGTATTGACAATAAACACTTCAAGCAAGCCAGGCCATTCAAGAACAATGAAACAATTAAACGAATCGCAGAGGTAGCTAAGGAAAAAGGAGTCGTCGTTCCCGTCTCATTCTACGAAGTCGATGGAGAATCTTATTATAATTCCCTTGCTATGATAGATGCAGATGGTGAGATTTTGGGCCTCTATCGAAAAAGCCACATTCCCGATTTTCCAGGATATGAAGAAGCCCACTACTTT
>CAWKZI010000158.1:0-5831 GCA_963854365.1 Gammaproteobacteria bacterium | reverse complement strand
CAGATTCTTCTTCAGTTTTTAGAAATGAAATTGAAGTAAGCTGAATTTGGTTTTTAGTTTGGTTATAGGCAACCAGTCTTAAGCCATCGTCAGTGTTTTCGCCCCATGCGGATGAGTAGAATGCAAATTTTAATTCAGTTTCTTCTTCCAGTTCAGCGGCTGTAAGGCAGCTACTTGCAAGAATTAGGAATGTTAATAGTTTTCGCATAATTCAATTAGGCTTATATTTTCAGAAACGCTTATTAGGCAATTTTAGCGGGCTAGAGCTGTGCATGCTATGCCTATTTTCTTTTGAAATTGAATAAATCATAATCCTCATATTCATTAAAAGGTTGGATAGAACTATAGCCTTCATTACTAAGGTAGTTAATCATTTGAAAAAATTGGAAAATGTAAAACATATTCTCTGTGTAGCGTCAGGCAAAGGAGGGGTTGGGAAGTCAACTACTGCTGTTAATTTGGCAGTCGCCCTCTCTAAGCTAGGTGCCACGGTTGGTTTGTTGGATGCAGATATTTACGGACCCAGCCTGCCGCTTATGCTCGGTGTTGAGCCAGGCACTCGACCTGAGATCAAAGAGCAGAAATTCATGGTTCCTATTCAGGCGCACGGTATTCAATGTAATTCCATGGGATTTCTTATTGATGAAAACACCGCCATGGTTTGGCGTGCCCCGATGATTATATCGGCCTTCAATCAAATTCTAACTGATACCGCCTGGTCAGAATTAGACTATTTGATTGTGGATATGCCGCCAGGTACTGGGGATATACAGTTAAGTTTGGCCCAATCAGTTAGTGTTAGCGGAGCGGTAATAATCACAACGCCACAAGATGTTGCTTTATTGGATGCTCGCAAAGGTATTGAAATGTTTAATAAGGTGGGAGTGCCAATACTCGGAATTGTCGAAAATATGAGCACTCATGTTTGTTCGCAGTGTGGGCATGAGGAACCAATCTTTGGAACAGGCGGTGGAAATAGGTTAGCTAGTGAATACGGCGTAACTGTTATAGGTAGATTACCATTGGAATTGGCTATACGAGAAAGCACAGATAGTGGTGATCCTGTGGTAGCATCTAAGCCGAATCACCCAGCGACAGCAAGCTATTTGGGGCTTGCCAATAATGTTAGAAAGAAATTGGCTGAAGTCGAATTATCAGCAGAAGCAGGGCCTAAAATAACAATAAGCGACGATTAGCAAGATTGAAGTAGGCAGAAGAAAGGTTTCTGCTCAGTCAGCTATTTTAAGCATAGCCAACCAGTTGGGGAATCACATTGGACGCAGTTAATAACTTTTTAATTTTTCTAGACAGTTTCCTCGGTAGTGCTATTTGGTTTCCCACATTTCTTTTATCAGTTGGAATCTTTTTTACTTTCTATTTGGGTTTCCCCCAAATTCGCTATTTTAAACATGCCATTGGTGTAGTGTTGGGAAAGTTCGATAAACCTGGTGCGAAAGGCGATACCTCCCACTTTCAGGCTTTATCGACGGCGCTATCTGGAACAGTGGGTACTGGCAACATAGGCGGTGTAGCCCTCGCATTGCACCTTGGCGGTCCAGCAGCATTGTTTTGGATGTGGATGACGGCATTCTTTGGTATGACTAGCAAATTTGTTGAAGTCACTCTTTCTCACAAATATCGTACTGAAACTGAAGATGGATCTATGGCGGGAGGCCCCATGTATTATATGGAAAAGGGCATGAACGCGAAGTGGCTGGCTATAACCTTCGCCATTGCCACGGTGCTTTCTTCGTTTGGCACTGGCAACCTACCCCAGATAAATAGCATAGCAGCAGGTCTGGAAAGTACCTTTTCGCTGGATCCTTTGATTACTGGGAGCGTGCTTTCAGTACTATTAGCATTGGTAATTATTGGCGGAATCACCCGTATTGCGAGAGTAGCTGCAGCGATCGTTCCTACGATGTCATTTATTTATATATTTGGGGCATTCGCGGTCATAATTCCAAATCTGGGAAATATCATTCCTTCTTTCGCTTCCATATTTAGTGACGCTTTCACTGGCTCTGCGGCCACTGGTGGGTTTCTTGGCGCGACCTTTGCGTACGCTTTCGACAGGGGTGTAAATCGAGGGCTTTATTCAAACGAAGCAGGACAGGGTTCAGCTCCTATTGCTCACGCGGCTGCAAGAACAGATGAGGCAGCAAAGGAAGGCATGGTCTCGATACTAGAGCCGTTTATCGACACAATCGTCATTTGTACTATTACCGGTCTGGTCATACTATCTTCTGGCGTATGGATGGAAAAATTCGACAACGAATTTCAAAGGGCTGATATGAACTTCGTCAGTGGACATTTATTGGAATCCAATGCCGATCATAAACAAGAATTATTTTCTTACTTAAATGGCGACGAATCTATCGTCACTAGCTATTCAGGTGACGTTATTCTGCAAAATGGGCAGATTCAAAACCCAAATGATTTTACCTTGATCGCGGCGAGGTCATTTGCAGAAAATATAGTTTTTTCTCGTGATGGGAACGTTGTCTCGGGGTCGCTTAGTGTATCGGAAGGACAGTTGGTAGATATAGCTGTGTCCGTAAATGGCCAATCGCTATTGCATTCAGTGCCTCTTACGACTATCGCATTTACCCGTGGATTACTCGGTGACTATGGGAAGTATATCGTTTCTATTGGGTTGATGCTGTTCGCTTTTTCAACGGCGATAGCTTGGTCATACTACGGTGATAGAGCTATGACATATTTGCTGGGTGCTAGATCTGTATTACCTTATCGGGTAGTTTATGTATTAGCTTTCTTTTATGCAGCATTAGCAGATACAACGATTATTTGGAATGTTTCACTAATTACTATCGTCTTAATGACAGCACCAAATTTATTTGGTCTCTTATTTATGCATCGAGAAATGAAGCAAACCGTGACTGACTATTGGAAAAAGGAAGACGAAGGATAGCGCAAATCCTGATTTTCAGCTTGGTTAGATTTTCATTGTTACAAAATATGAATCGGTTAACGAACGATAGCTTCCCCTGGTAATCTAATTTCTTCTACGATCTCCTGAACTTCCTTTGGAGGATCCGGAGTATACTTCGCAACAGTTAAGGCAACAGCGAAGTTTAGCAAAGTTCCGACAGTTCCAATTCCTTCTGGAGAGATTCCGAACAACCAATTTTCTGCATTATCCGCTGTTGGATTTATAAAACGAAAATATATTATATAAAGAGCCGTAAAGCTAAATCCTGTGATCATCCCGGCAATGGCACCTTCTTTATTCATGCGCTTCCTAAATATTCCCAATACAATTGCTGGAAAGAAAGAAGCAGCAGCGAGTCCAAAAGCAAAAGCTACAACTTGTGCGACATAAGCAGGCGGATTTATGCCAAAGTAGCCTGCGATCAGTACTGCACAGAAAATCGATATTCGCGCATAGAGTAGTTCTTGTTTCTCGCTTATCGTGGGCATGAAACTCCTCTTAAGGAAGTCATGGGCAACTGATGTTGATATAACTAAGAGCAAGCCGGCCGCGGTAGAGAGTGCCGCTGCCAAGGCTCCAGCTGCCACCAGGGCCACTACCCAATTAGGCAAGCCGGCAATTTCTGGATTAGCAAGCACAATGATATCGCGGTTTACATTTAATTCGTTGGCTTCAGGGTCTCCGACGAATTGAATTCGTCCATCGTTGTTTTTGTCATCGAATGTTATAAGGCTTGTGGTTTCCCATTGGGTAAACCATTCGGGCACTGCGGAATATTCGATGTTATTAACAGTGTTAATAAGATTGGTTCGAGCAAATGCCGCTACCGCTGGCGCGGTTGTGTATAGAATTGCTATGAAAATTAAGGCATAACCTGCTGATCGTCGAGCATCTCTTACATTAGGTACGGTGAAAAAGCGAATGATTACATGAGGTAGTCCAGCCGTACCAAACATTAACGCAGCAGTGATAAAGAAAACATCTTGCGTGCTGCGTTGTCCTTCAGTATAAGTTGCGAAGCCAAGCTCCTGACTCAGATTATCTAGCCTGTCTAGTAAATATCCACCTCCATAGGCTTCGGTTAATTCAGAACCAAAGCCCACTTGAGGAATGACCTGACCAGTCATTAAGATGGAGATAAAGATTGCCGGCACCATAAAAGCGAAAATAAGAACGCAGTATTGGGCTACTTGTGTATAAGTTATGCCCTTCATCCCACCCATGACCGCATAGAAAAATACGATTGTCATACCGATGAGCACGCCTGTCGTTATATCAACTTCTAAGAATCTGGAAAATACAATTCCAGCGCCTTGCATTTGCCCACACACATATACAAATGAAACGGTAATTGCACAAAACACTGCGATCAGTCGAGCAGATTTTGAGTAATAACGATCACCAATAAAATCAGGTACAGTGAATTTCCCAAACTTACGAAGATAGGGGGCTAACAGCAAAGCGAGTAGTACATAACCTCCAGTCCAGCCCATTAAATAGAAAGTACCGTCTCTGCCTAGGACTGAAATCAACCCTGCCATCGAGATAAATGAGGCGGCAGACATCCAGTCGGCGGCAGTTGCCATCCCGTTGGCTAAAGGGTGAACTCCACCACCGGCTATATAAAATTCTTTCGTTGATCCTGCACGCGACCAAATAGCAATTCCAATGTAGAGGCTAAATGAAAGGAAGACAAAAATAATAGTCCAAATTTGTACGCTCATTATTCGGCTTCCTTTGTAGCTTCATTCGATGATTCTAGAGAATCTTTTTTGTAGCGATCATCGAGTTTGTCCATGTAATAAATATATATATAAATAAGTGCGACAAAAACTAAAATTGCGCCTTGCTGGGCGATCCAGAAACCCAATTTAAAGCCACCAAACCGGATTGTGTCTAGAGCATCTACAAATAGAATTCCGCAACCGAATGAAATAAAAAACCAGACACACATTAGTTTTATAACGAGCTTAATATTGGATTCCCAGTAGGATTGGGCGTTTTTATCAGACATGGCTTGCCTCTTATTGTTCTTATCTGTTCTACTCTTTTGCGCAGAACTAACAATGCTATCTATGGGTTTTTTAGGCCCGTGGAATAGCGAGAAGAGTGTATCACTTAATGTCTAGACCGTATAGATAGTGAGCTTGAGCGTGGTATTCTGGGTCTCCAATGAATTTTGGAGGAAATTGCTTATTGAGTCCAATATATTTACTAAGCTTAATTAAGGTATTGCTGTGTCTGTATATTTTAGTACTTGAGCTATATCAAAGTGGTTGATTGTTGAATGCTAACTTTCCTTCACAGTTTCGAAATAATCAAAAAGAAGGCTATGCAGTAAGCACCAATTTCACTCAGCGGTGTATTGCCTTAATTTAAGACGAGTAATAGTTCATCTTTTCGTACAATTCTAATGGTCACCGGGGTTTTTCTTAAAATCTAATTCTGTAAATAACGAATAAGTTTTGTTTTGAGAGTGGAGCGGCGAGAATCTTTAGCACGCGCGAATTCGCGCTGGAATTGTCTTAGTTTTTGTCTCTCGGTATTTGGGAATTTAATTAGAGATTCACTAATCTCTCCATCTGAGCCATGCAAGATCTTATCGCACCAAGTCGATATTTCATTTTTCTTGCTACTAGCTTTTCTAGATTTTGGCGGTAGTTTAGGAATTGCATCTCTGATTTCTAAAGCATCATTGGCACGCATTAACTTTCCAATAAACTGTAGTTGACGTTTTTTCGCGCCATGACTATTCGGTAATCGATTAAATTCTAATAATTCAGCAATTAATTTATCTGATAAGGGCAATGATTGTAGTTGTTGTGCAGTAAACTTAGTTAATTCTTTGCCTAACTCTTTTAGATCCTGAGCTTCCTTC
>CAWKZI010000157.1:0-5847 GCA_963854365.1 Gammaproteobacteria bacterium | reverse complement strand
CAATCAGTGAATGTCGGTTTTCTCGGTGGTATGGAATATCCCATGATTACGTTTAATGGACCTCGTACCGAATTACAAGATGATGGTACGCGTACTTATAGTCTCTCCGAAAAACGTTTTCTTATAGCGGTAATTATTCACGAGATTGGTCATTTCTATTTTCCCATGATCGTAAATTCTGATGAGCGCCAATGGACCTGGATGGACGAGGGGCTTAATAGCTACCTTGATTCGGTAGCAGGGCGAGAATGGGATGCTGAAATGCCGTGGGGAGTAGAGCCTCGTTTCATTACCGACTATATGCGTTCTTCAAACCAAGTTCCAGTGATGACTCAGTCAGATAGCGTGTTGAGGTTAGGCCCGAATGCTTATTCGAAGCCAGCTACCGCAATTAATATTCTTCGTGAAACAATTATGGGAAGAGAATTATTCGATTTTGCATTTAAAGAGTACTCGCGTTTGTGGGAATTTAAGCGGCCGACCCCAGCTGATTTTTTTCGAACGATGGAAGAAGCATCAGGAATTGATCTTGATTGGTTTTGGCGGGGTTGGTTTTATACAACAGATCACGTTGATATTTCGTTGAATCGTGTTTATGAAATGCGTATTGATACTGAGAATCCAGATATAGATTATTCGCGTCAGCGAGACTATGAAAAGTCCCATCCACCGTCGGTCTATATTGAAAGAAACCGACAGGAAGGGTTGCTTACATGGGTTGAAAGAAACACTGAAGTGCGAGATTTTTATGACGACAATGATCAGTTCACGGTAACCAACAAAGAGAGGAACAGATATAACAGTTTTCTTGAGGGTTTAGATGATTGGGAGAGAACTGCCTTGGATCGTGCTGTGGAAGAAGATCTCAATTACTATATTTTGGAATTCTCCAACAATGGTGGTTTGGTAATGCCAATAATTTTGGATATAGAATACGCTAGTGGTGCTAGAGATGAAGTTCGCATTCCGGCAGAGATCTGGCGACGTTCCCCTCGTAGCATTAAGAAATTGCTAGTGGCGGAAGAAAATATTGTCAGTATTATAGTCGACCCTCTTCAAGAAACAGCGGATACTAATATTGAAAATAATTACTATCCCCGTCGTATCATTGACTCTCGAATTGAAAGTTTTAAGCGTCAGGGCGGGAGCAGCTTGTTAAGTCGCGATATTATGAACGATATTACTACTGAGATTACTACTGACGTTGGTGATGAAGAAGAGGATGACTAGATTGTTCACAACTAAAATACTGGGCGGTTTTAAGGTGCAGGGTGGCTTAGTATTAAGTGTGTTGATTTTTTCCTTGGTAGCTCCCGGGAGTTTTGCCCACCAACAAAAAAGTGCAGTTACCCGAATCCTCTTTAATGCTAACTCGGGCAATATAGAAATTATGCATCGCTTTCTTGTTCATGATGCGGAGCATGCAGCAGCGCAAATATTTGGTGAGCGGCAAACCCTTCTGGAATCTTCTGAATCTAGGCAGTTATTTAGTAGTTATGTGATCAATCGTTTTGCTATCGATGTTGAATACGCTAATGGGGCAAGTGAGGAGTTAGATCTAACCTATGTAGGCGAAGAATTAGATGGGCAATTTGTCTGGGTATATCAAGAAATTGAAAACCAAACCGAAATTAAGGCAATGACGGTTATTAGTATGGCGCTAAGAGATATTTGGCCGGGTCAGTCGAATTTAGTGAATATTGAAAAAGCTGGAGAGGTGCTTAGTTTGTTATTTGTTGGAGCTGCTGAAGTTCTAACGGTGAAGCTCTAGTACCAGTGTTTTGTATATTTAAGTTCGCTTTACCGCTAAACCCTTATATTCAGCTATCGCCAGTCCTGCCGCAACGCTATTAAAGGGATCATGTTCGATAACCATATCTGGAAATTGTCTCTCTAAGATAGTTTTTACGGCGGGAATTAAGGATGAGCCGCCGGTTCGGATAACTAGTTCTATATCGTTAGTTTGCAGCTGGGCTTTATGCAAAACATCAGTAATGGATTGTTGAAAGTCGAACAACAAAGAAGAAATAATGCTTTCAAACTGTTCTCTGCTTACTGCTAATTCTATATCAAGCTCTGGAATGTCAAGCACTGCCTCTGCTTTTTCTGATAGTTCAACTTTTAAGTCTTTAAGAGCTTGAAATACCAAGTAACTGTAATTGTTTTTGATTAAGTCATATAGTCTTTGAAATTTTATGGCGGCTTCATCGTCGTATTCAATTCGCTGTTTAAGTTGAGTGGTAAATTTGTTTTGATTCATCATATAGCTGATAGCCCAATTTAATAATAAATCTTCATATTCTTCAAAAGGGAATGCTGTTTCTATTTCTCGATCTTCTCCTGCTCGACGCCATCTCTCGCCTTTTCCTAAAAGAGGGAACAGCAGTTCCTTAAATAGTAGTTGGTCGATATGATCTCCGCCAAGGCCAATACCGTGTGTGGCAATGACTTCAAAATCAATATGATTGCGTCGCAAAATACAAAGGTCCAAGGTCCCGCCTCCAAAGTCCACTGCCAAGAGAGTTTGTTCGGCAGCATGAGGATGGGTATGCACATAACTAAGAGCTGCAGCTATTGGCTCAGCGTAATAGGTCTGTTCAGTAAACCCCGCATAACCATAGGCTTCTGATAGGAAATCAAGGGCCTGGTTGTTACGGCTATTTTCGGTTCCTTCAAAATTTACCGGATGCCCGATGCAGGCATGGAGAGTAGAGTCATAACCGATAGAAGGTTCTTTGCGTAGCGTGTTTCGAATAGACTTTCGAATCCTTAGAAGTAGGGGGGTTATCAGCGCAACTAAGCGAAAGGGTCGATCAAACACCATGAGTCGAGGAGGTTTAGGACTCCCTAACAAGCGTTTTATGCCTCTAAAAAGCCGACCCTTCTCGCCGCCATCTACAAATGACTGGCCATAAACTTTTTGAGTATTGGCTTCTTCAGGCAGTCCACGGTCTCCAAGCTGCCCGGTAGTCGTGCGTCCTTCACCTAGTATTTCAGCGCTCAACTCAACAGTCCTCCCCATGTTTGCTGAGATATATTCATCAATAGCATTTTGCCCCGTTTGAATCTGAAAATGGCGATCGACATAGGTCGCAGAAGGCATAACGCTGGTATGTTTTTCCAGAGAAATTAAATATATCTTGTAGCCATTAAAAACTGCAGCAGTACTATTGCTGGTGCCATAGTCAATGCCTATGCCAAGAGCGCTTGTATTTTTATTATGATTTTTTGAGTTATCCGCAGGACTATCTGTGGCATTTTCAGTTGGGAAAAGAGATTGCTGCGAAGGGCGGGTCACTGTGGTTTGCTCGAATTCACTACTTAAGTCGTTTTAAATATTCCAGCCAATTATTAGGGTGGGCCGTCTTTTGGTTACTGAACGATTGGGCTAAAACTTCGCTGCTTGCTTATGAGCTAATATGTCTGTCCCAAGCAAAATCGATCGAGTGTTATATCACATCGGACATACTAATCTCCACTTGCATGGGTAAAATCTGCTGTCAAATGATTAAAATTGAAGCGTTGTCGACTCCACTCAATAGTAGCTCCTGGTATCGTCTCTAGATTCAGCCTACCTCCCCATTCTTAGATTGTGTTCATAAGTGGCTGGAATGGCCCAAGCTAGTTAAGTAGTTGAATAATAGGGGAACTTAACCTATTCTCCACCGTTCAGGTATAGAGTTTGCATTTAACTCAAGTTGTAGATTTTTAAAGGAGTTTTCATGGCCGCAGCATTTCTGCGCCAGTTATTCATAGGCGTATCATCCTTCTTAGCCCTCTTTTTAGTATTAGCTACTAGAGCAGATGCAGGAACCATAGTGCGCATCAGTACGAGTCTGGGTGACTATTCTATCGAGCTCCTGGATGACGTGACTCCTCTAACTGTGCAAAATTTTCTAAATTATACAAGACGTGGAGATTATAATGGTACCTATCTGCACCGTGTTGAAAACAATTTCGTAGTTCAGGGCGGCGCTTATCGATTTCAATTATTTGTTGGTCCGATCGATATGGCAATGGATCCTCCAGTAGTAAATGAATTTGCAGTGTCAAATACATATGGAACTGTTGCGATGGCTAAATTTTCTGGAGACCCAGATAGTGCCACGAATCAATGGTTCGTTAATACAGCTGATAATAGCACTGACCTAGACGGAACTAATGGTGGATTCACTGTCTTTGGTAACGTTCTGGGATCAGGCATGGATATTCTAGAGGCGATTGATGACTTACCCACGGTTAATTTAGGGAGCAAGGCTTCGAATGCCCCATATTTTACTCTAAACTATTCTAATCCTCTCGATTTCGTTTATCAAAATGTTGAAGCCGTCGAACGATTTAGTGAGGCTTATCATATCTATGAAGCCGCACCTGGCCTTCTGGTCACTTCTGTTGACGTTGATGACGGTACGCTAGTTAGCCTAAGTTTGGATACAGTTGCATCAAGCACAGGATTAGTTATACAAGCAGATCTATTTTCAGTAATACCGCGACGAGATACCTATGAAGGTATTGCGACATTCTCAAGTGCTGATAATCGGTTACGTATTCCAAGCTTGGAAGTCTATTTCAACGGTATTGTCAGCATTGTGAACAATGTGGTTTTTGTCCTCAGTGATGCAGATAATTTTCGGTTTACTCTAGAATCTTATGATCAGTAGTGAGGCTCTCTGATCTGATTTTTCTATCTACTAACACTTATTAGATTTCAGAAACTTGAGCAACAAAATAGGAAAAAGTAGATGTCAGCACCGAGAGGAGAATTTACATCCAGATTTGGTTTCTTGATGGCAGCATCTGGCTCCGCGGTTGGGTTAGGAAATATCTGGGGCTTTCCGACTAATGCAGCATCGAATGGGGGTGCAGCATTTCTCTTTACCTACTTAATTCTAGCTTTCGCACTGGCCTACCCTGCGTTGATGGCCGAACTTATTATTGGCCGACATGCTAGGGCCAATGCAGTTACCGCATTAAAATCTATTTCCTCTGGTCGTCGCAGCAAGATGTTTGCTGTATTCATAGGATTTACTGGCATTATTACTGTCAGTTTAATTCTTAGTTTCTATGCCATTGTCAGTGGCTGGATGATGGCGTTTTTTCTCGATCCAATTGCACGTCTCACTGGTCTTGATGGCTTTTCCCAATGGTTAACTGAAGACGCCGTGTTGAGAAATAGTATATTTGTCGTTTTATTCATGATGCTAACAGTTGTTATTATTAGTGCGGGTGTGAAAGATGGTATTGAGAAGTGGGCTTCACGGCTTATGCCCTCGTTGGTTATAATTCTTGTTTTGTTGATTATTTATGTTCTAACCCTTCCAGGAGCTATGGATGGTTTGAAAGCGTACTTGGTGCCAGACTTCTCAAGAATAGCTGACCCAGAGTTGCTTGTAGATGCAATGGGCCAAGCTTTTTTTTCCCTGTCTCTGGGGGTCGGAACCATGTTGATTTATGGCTCTTATATTAGTAAGGATGAAAACCTTCCAACTATAGGCTCCCTGGTAGCGCTCCTTGATGTTGGCATCGCAGTATTGGCAGGTATGTTAATTTTGCCTGCGATGTATGTTGCTCTCGGAAATGGTGTGGAAATCTATGATGCTGCTGGGGGTTTGATCGCTGGCCCAGGACTTATCGTGTCTGTTCTTCCGGCCCTATTTAATACCATGGGATTTATGGGAATTTTTGTAGCTCTCGCATTTTTTAGTCTGATGACTATTGCCTCGCTTACATCCTCAATTTCAATGCTCGAGGTTCCTGTTGCCTATGGAGTCGAGTACCATGGAGCTGAGCGCCGTACAGCGGCAACTGTTATCGGTGCAGCAATTTCATTGATTGCCTTAATTATTG
>CAWKZI010000156.1:0-5863 GCA_963854365.1 Gammaproteobacteria bacterium | reverse complement strand
CACATCACCATATCAATTTGCTGGTTACTTTGATAGTGCTCTATTCGACAATTTTCCACATCAATATTTGCTAACCCTAGTTCCGTTTTTACTTGAAACAGGAACCTAGTTTTCTTGCCATTACTGTCCACCAATATGAAATGGTTTTTCGGATTTAAGATCGCAAGTGGTATCCCCGGAAGGCCCGCACCGCTTCCAATATCAATAAACACTGAACCTTTCAGGTGAGCGTTAATAGATAGACTATCCAGTAGATGACGCGAGACCATGGAATTAATTTCTGCCACGCCAGATAAATTAAAACTGGCATTCCATTTATTAAGTAAAACCAGATAATTTAGCAGAAGATTAATTTGTTGGTCCGTAGCAAATAAACCGAGCTTTACTATGCCCTGTCGCAGCTCTTCCTCAATGGACGAGATCACTAAATTTTCCTACTGGTTCTAGCGGACAGCCTTATGAGGCTCGACGACTAAGGGGTTGGTATTTTTTTAAATAGATAAGTAAGAGTGATATTGCGGCTGGGGTCATTCCTGGGATTCGGGAGGCTCTGCCGATATTCTCTGGTTTGAATTCTTGTAGTTTTTGTTTTAACTCATTTGATAGACCCTGCATTTGAGCGTAATCGAAATTCTCAGGCAACCTAGTGCCCTCTTGTTTTTTAAGTCGCTCTATTTCTTCTTTCTGTCGGTCTATGTAACCCTGATATTTAATTTGTATCTCAACTTGCTGCGCTACTTGCTCTGATTGAGGGCTATCTGACATATCGATGCGTTCCGGATCATCAACAGCTTCACAGAGAGACTGGTAATTTACTCGTGGCCTAGCCAGTAAATCACACAAGTTGTACTCATGCGAAATGGGCCTTTCCAATAGCTGGTTTATTCTTTCTGCTTTTTCAGTTCCAGCTCGAACCCAGAAGTTCTTTAGTCGATCCATTTCCTGACTTACTCTCTCGCGTTTACAGTTAAAGAATTCCCACCGCTCATCATCAACTATTCCCAGCTCTCTGCCCATTTCAGTTAAACGCAAATCCGCGTTGTCTTCCCGGAGTGTTAGTCGGTACTCGGCCCGGCTGGTAAACATACGATAGGGCTCATTAGTACCCATAGTAATAAGATCATCAACTAAAACTCCAATGTAGGCCTCGTCTCTTCGCGGACACCAAGAATCTTTGTCTCGGGCAGCTAAGCCCGCATTTAAGCCGGCCAATAGCCCTTGCGCTCCAGCCTCTTCATACCCTGTAGTGCCGTTAATCTGGCCTGCAAAATAAAGTCCTTCCACGTGCTTGGTTTCCAAAGAATATTTTAAATCTCGCGGGTCGAAATAATCATATTCTATGGCGTACCCAGGGCGAATTATCTCAGCATTTTCGAAGCCTTTGATCTCTCTTACCATGGAGATCTGAACATCGAATGGAAGGCTTGTCGAAATGCCATTGGGGTATAACTCGTTGGTATTAAGCCCTTCTGGTTCGACAAAGATTTGGTGGGAAGTTTTGTCGGCAAAGCGCACGACCTTGTCTTCGATGGAAGGACAATACCTTGGCCCCGCGCCTTCAATAACACCAGTGTACATCGGTGAGCGATCTAATCCCTTCCGAATAATCTCGTGACAACGCTCATTGGTTTGAGTGATATAACAATTAACTTGTTTCGGATGATCTTCTCGCCTTCCGAGAAATGACATCACTGGCAAGGGTGTGTCTCCCCGTTGCTCCTGCATAACTGAAAAATCCACTGACCGAGAATCAATGCGTGGGGGTGTTCCAGTTTTTAGCCTGTCTACACGAAAAGGAAGTTGGCGCAGCCTGTCAGCAAGGGCTATTGAGGGTGGGTCTCCAGCTCGACCACCAGCGCTATTTTCTAATCCGATGTGAATTTTCCCGCCGAGAAAAGTGCCTGTGGTTAGCACCACGCGTTTCGCTCGGATCTTCAACCCCATCTGTGTCACGACGCCATAGATCTGATTAGATTCGATGATTAAGTCGTCAACACCTTGCTGGAATATACTGAGGTTATCCTGATTTTCCAATATCTCGCGAATTGCGGCTTTGTATAAAACCCGATCCGCCTGCGCTCTGGTCGCTCTTACTGCAGGTCCCTTGCTCGCATTAAGTACGCGGAACTGAATTCCTGCTTGATCCACAGCCTTCGCCATTGCTCCGCCGAGGGCATCAATCTCTTTAACTAAATGGCTTTTCCCTATTCCCCCAATAGCAGGATTACAAGACATTTGGCCGAGAGTTTCGATACTGTGACTGATTAATAGCGTAGAGACACCCTGCCGAGCGGATGCCAAGGCGGCCTCAGTGCCGGCATGACCACCACCAACCACTATAACTTCATACTGTGTCGAGTATTCCATAATCTGCTCTGGTTACCGTCAGCCGACTAAAACGGTGGGATTATACTGACATATTCTCGTATGTGTACGGCTGGTTTTATCTTTTTTTATTAATTATCATTAAAAAGCTTATTTGTATTTTATATAGTTAATAGTTATAGATAAGTATATATAAGGTATTAATGTTGATATTAATGACTAAAAGAAAATCTGTTGAAATCTCCATTTAATTTAAATATATCAATAACTTATGTAAAGCATAAGTAGTGGGATAAGCCCTTAATAATCTAGACATACCCTATGGATGAACTGTGAGTAGAATTTAGTCTTATCAAACAGTGGCATTGTTTTCCAAAACAACCCACCTTTTATTCACCTATTAATAGCTCTTACTAACACCTAATTAGTTAACTAATTATTCTGTCGGTTTTCTTATCATTTACCAACACAGAAATTAGAAAATATTTCTCCTAATAGGTCATCATTAGTGAATGCGCCAGTAATTTTCCCGAGCTCACTTTGCGCCAATCGCAGGTCTTCAGCGACCAACTCTAATAGCGTACCTTCTTTTATGTGAAGCTGCGCGGAATTCAACAGACTTTCTGTTTCTTTAAGGGCAGCTAAATGCCTTGCTCTTGCCACAAAGGAGCCTTCTTCGCCGGAGAGAAAGCCGGCGCTTGTTTTTAAATAATCCCATATTAACTTTATACCAAGCTGCTCTTTGGCAGAGATAGAAATAGTGACTACTTCAGTTTCGAATATTTTAGTGCAAGCTCTTATTGGCTTCTCACCACTGATGAGGTCAATCTTATTAAAAAGAATAACGATATTATTTGGCATAGACAGTTTTGTTTCAGCGCCATCGTCAATAAATCCGCTATTGGTGCCGTTAGCATTGTTTGCAAGAGGTATATCATTCAGCAACCCCAACTCTTCTAACAGCGTTTCAATAACGGGGCCGGCGTCAGTTTTATCGACAAGTAATAATATTTGGTCTGCTTGGGCCATCGCAGACCGGGCTCTTTTAACGCCCTCTTGTTCTACAATGTCTTCACTAGATCTCAAGCCTGCCGTGTCTACAATGTGCACCGGCATACCATCAATACTTATTTCTTCACTAAGAATGTCTCTGGTGGTTCCAGGGATATTAGTAACAATGGCGCTGTCATGGCCTGACAGGGCGTTAAGCAAGCTTGATTTACCCGCATTAGGTTTTCCTGCAATAACAACATTTATTCCATCTTTGAGCAGTGCCCCTTGTTGTGCTTGAGCAAACACCTTTTTCAATGCAACCAAAACTTCTGCTAGTGACTCTTTGACCTTGTGATCTGACAGAAGGTCTATATCTTCATCGGAGAAATCAATAGCAGCTTCAACATTGACGCGGATGCCAATAAGCTGTTCAAGCAAAGAGAAGATTCGGCGTGAAAAATCACCTTGAAGTGTGCGCATGGCAGACTTGGCAGCCTGTTGAGAGCTGGCATCGATCAAATCAGCTATGGCCTCTGCTTGCAGTAAATCGATCTTGTTATTTAGGAAAGCTCGCTCTGAAAATTCACCGGGCCTTGCCAGCCTGGCACCGGCATTAAGTATTCGGTCGCGCAATATATTAAGCACATGGATACCACCATGGCCCTGTAATTCCAGTATGTCTTCTCCGGTAAAGGAGTTAGGTTTATTGAAGTAAAGCGCTATACCTTGGTCGATAGCGACCTGACTCTCATCAAGAAAAGTAGCATAGTGTGCGTGTCGCGGTTTTGGTATTAGGCCAAGGACTGTTGAAGCGATAGACTGTACTAAAGGGCCAGAAACTCTAATTACTCCGACCCCACTTCTGCCAGGAGGTGTTGCAATGGCACAGATTGTATCGCTATCTATAGGACTCATTGGGATTAGTATCAAACCTAAGTCTGTGCGGGTTATTTCTTCGCCTCATAGGCGGCCTCGATTTTTTGGGTGATGTACCACTGCTGTAGGATACCCAATATCCCATTTGTTAACCAATAGAGGACTAAACCTGCTGGGAAAAAGAGGAATAGCGCTGTCATCATGACAGGCATTATTTTCATAACCTTTGCTTGCATAGGGTCTGCGGGCGCTGGACTCAACGTTGTTTGCAGATACATCGTGCCGCCCATCAGTAGCGGGAGAATGAAAAAAGGATCGCGAACGGAAAGGTCGGTTAGCCATAGCATAAAAGGGGCATGTCTCAATTCAACACTTTCTAGCAAAACCCAATACAAAGCAATAAACACGGGCATTTGCACAAGCATGGGGAGGCAGCCCCCAAAGGGGTTAATTTTCTCCTTCTTGTATAAATCCATGGTTGCTTTTTGCAACTTCATTTTGTCATCGCCGTAACTTTCTTTAAGCTGCTGCATTTTCGGCATAACGCGGCGCATGCCAGCCATAGACCGATACTGTGTTTCAGAAAGTTTGTAAAATAATGCTTTAACACAAACGGTTAACAGCACAATTGAGATTCCGTAATTACTTACGAGCGAGTCAATGCTAGTCAAAAGCCAATAAATAGGGCTAGCGAGAAACCAGAGAAAGCTGTAATCGATAGTGAGGTCTAAGTTGGGAGAGACGTCTTCCAGAATATATTGGTCTTTTGGCCCAGCGTAGTATTGTAATTTACGTTCCCCGCTTTCGCCGGTAGCAACTGTAAACGCAGATTCAGTAAATTCACCAAAATATTGATTAGCGTTATTCTTCCGGGCGGTAAAGCGATTTGTCGTTTCAGTATTAGGAATCCAGGCAGAGACGAAATAGTGTTGACTAAAACCAATCCAACCACCAATCATTTCGGTTTGGCTAGCACCGTCATCGATATCGTCAAATTCATACTCTATATAAGCATCATCGTCGTCTGTTGATACAAAGCCTAGGTAAGTTCTACTAAGGCCCCCAATGCTGCTGGGGTCATCAAAACTGTCCCGTTTTATTTGGCCGTAGGCATTGGCCTGCCAGTCTGATGATGACTGGTTGTCAACGAGGTAGCTCACGTCAATTAGATAGCTGCCACGAGTAAATTTGTAACGCTTGGTTATTCGCACACCGTTGTTAGATTGAGTTTGCAGATCTACAATAAGGCTGTCGGCGGACTCTGCCATCACATAGCTATTTGAGGAAGACCGATAGGCGGCCCTGCCGTCACTATCAATGCCATCTCTACCAATCAGCCCGCTTTGAGAAACATAATTTCGGTCTGGTTGTGCGTCTAACAACACAAAGGGGTCATCTGTCACATCTATTTGTTTTAGATACAAAGGTAATGCGAGATAGGTGATATCACCACCAGATAAATTAATATCAATCTTGAATGTGTCCGTTTCGACAGTAATGGTTTCGCCGCTATTAGTGACACCCTGAACTATGTCATTTGTTGTTGTTTGGCTTGCGTCTGCCGGACTTGTTGGTAAATCGGTAGGGACGTCAGATGAAGTAGAGCTATTTAAAGACGGTGGACTGTCAGAAGGTTGTTGCATTCCCCCTTGGGTTTGTAAGTTACCAC
>CAWKZI010000155.1:0-5863 GCA_963854365.1 Gammaproteobacteria bacterium | reverse complement strand
AAGGTTCAACGATTAGTCGGTATCCAGTGAGATCATTTGCGATTCTGCATAACGATCTCCTCGCACTTTTTTATCAAAAAGTTGCCCAATTTTAACTAAGTCTCCTTCAGCTATTTTACAGTCCAGAGTCTGAGCATTTTCTATCACATACTTCACGTGTTTGGTTCCGGGAATGGGCACAAAGTCATCGTCTTGTGCCAATACCCAAGCCAAAGCGAGTTGAGATGGTGTACAACTGTTCTCTTGGGCAATAAGTCCCATTTCATCCACGATCTTTAAATTTTGAATAAAATTATCTCCGAGGAAGCGAGGCATAGTTTGCCTCATGTCGTCAGGCTCTAAAGTCGACATATCTCTAATCAAGCCAGATAGAAATGCTCTGCCAAGAGGACTAAAAGGAACAAAGCCGATGCCCAATTCCTTGCAACAGCTCAAGACCTTATTTTCCGGGTTTCGGGTCCAAAGTGAATATTCGGATTGGACAGCACAAATAGGATGTTCGCGATGGGCTTTATTGATAGTGTTGGCAGAAACCTCAGACAGACCAATATAGCGAATCTTGCCTTCCTTTACACAATCTGCCAGAGCTCCCACACTCTCTTCAATGGGAACATTGAAGTCTCGTCGGTGAAGGTAGTAAAGGTCAATCACATCAGTATTGAGTCGTTTTAGGCTTTCTTCGCAGGTTCTTTTTACGTTTTCTGGAGTGCAGTCGACTCCGCGCTTGCCGTCACGATTAATGATTCCACATTTGCTTGCCAGAACAAATTCCTGCCGTCTTGACTTTAGCACTTCACCGATCAGAATTTCATTGTGTCCGTCGCCATAACCGCTGGCGGTATCGAGGAAGGTATAGCCGTTATCTAGAGCTTGATGAAGGCAACGCTTAGATTCTTGGCGATCAGCTGCACCATAAGCCTGAGACATGCTCATACAGCCCAAGCCCAGAGCTGATACAGTTAAATCGCCTAGCTTTCGTGATTCCATCGTCTATTGCCTCTTCTTGGTATGATTTTTTTTGAGCAAGGGTTGAGTATCGCTAATGTAATTGACTTCTACGCCAAATATTACCACGACAGTCTATAGTTCCTATTCCTTTCCACTTTGTTAAGGCCTAGTTCAAGAGTAATCGGTTATCTTCTTGCTATAGTGGATTAGGCATCAACCATCTCGTTCCTTGAAGAACCCGCACCTTAATGAACTTTTTCGAAAGTGAAGTAATTCCTGAAAACCTACATTTGATTCTTGGCCAAAAGATGGTGAGGGTTCTTTATGCCCGTTTAAACTTTCTCCCACGCCTTGCTCAATTCTAAATCTTTGATAAGATTATGATTTTGCAGAACCTCGTTAATCCCATCGAGATTGGAGAAAGGCTTGAATAAGCCATTGTAAAGCCAATATGAAGTCTCTCCGCCATGGTGCCATGCAAATATCTAATAATTCTCTTCGATTGTTGACATCCCCCTTCCTATTTACTTGGGTGTTTCTCGTGGCTGGTTCATTATCGACTCAGCTCATGGCTGCGGCTTTGCCTTCGGCTGCTGATTATCAAGTGCCTACAGATTTAAATGCGGTGCACTTCTATCTTCTAACCGTAGACGTCGGAGATCAGGTTTACGATAATTTTGGGCATACGGCACTCAGAGTATTAGATGAGAATACGGGTACTGATATAGTTTTTAACTGGGGTGTTTTCGACATTAGTGCTGGGGTGGTTCCGTTTTCCTTCAATTTTTTCAAAGGAATCATGAATTACCAACTCGAGACAAGGCCATCGAATCAGGAATTTGCCATGTATCGTGGGCAGCAACGCTCAGTCTGGCAAGATAAAATTAATCTAAGCTTGCCACAAAAAGAAACTCTCTATAAACGATTACTTTGGAATATCGAACCAGAAAATTTAGTGTACCCCTATCAATATTTCTTTGACAATTGCACTACCAAGGTTAGGGAATATTTGGATGAGGCATTAGCTGGGAAGATTTCCCAAACTCTAGTTGGAGAAACTGATAAGACTTTTCGAAATCATGTGCAAGATCATTATCAATCCGTAGCTTTAATTGGGTTTTCATTAGATGTTTTAATGAATAGCAATCTCGATCGAAGGGTTTCGGAATATGAAGAAATGTTTTTGCCACTTAAGCTTCGCGAGAGTTTATCTATGTTGGGGTCTGATGTTGCTGAAAATGGTAACCTGCAAATGCTGCTTACGGATTCGCAAGTTATAATGGAGTTTCCCCCACCAACGGTAGATAACAATCCTTATCTTTTTGCCTCAATCATTCTCATCGCTCCAGTTCTGTTTTTATTCTTGATGTTAAAAAAAATCCCCATGTCTTACTATGCAACCCATGCGCGCATAGGGTTAAAATTTAGAGGCCTAAATTTTCGTCTTTTGGGTGCCTTAGGAATTATCACTGCGTTGCTCAGCGGTATATATGGTATTCTGATGTTAGGGAGTTGGTTTGTATCAGACCATTTAGATTTGCATCATAACGTAAATCTATTACTGTTCTGGCCCACTGATTTATTTGGTGTACTACTTGGTCTTCGGTGGATTTTTTTCTGTAGGCCATGGCCATTGACACATAATACCTCGCCGTTTATTAACTATTATTTTATTGCCCATGTCGCAGGAATAGTTCTCTATGCTCTTCTTGCAATTTTCGAAATCACTAGCCAATCAATCACTAATATTGCCATATATGTGATGCCGGGTTATGCGTTACTCACTGTAATTATTTGGCTAGTCGGATTCGAGCCAGCTAAACCAAAGAACGCTTTCTTTTAAATTGATTACTGATTTTAATTGTTGGCTATTCGCAGTGTTTGCTCTGCCTGGTTAATGGAGAAAAAACAGAATGACAGAAACCATTAGTGATCAAGCTAAGAGAGCCGAGCAATTGGATTCTATAGCCCAAAAAGTGGCCAATGCCTCTGCGCGCCTTCCTCAGATGCAAGATGGAAGTCCAGAAGATGCTCGAGCTCTCAGAGCTGAGCGCGGTAATCCTTTTCAGCCGCCAGCTTGCGAATTGGAAGGTATTGATAACGTTGACATCCCCTGTGGAGAGGGGACTATCACTCTTAGGATCTATAAACCCAAGAATGAGCAAGTAGGGCAGCGGCCAGCACTGATTTATTATCATGGTGGCGGTTTTGTGCTTGGTGATATCGATCAATACGACACGGTGACACAACAACTTGCTTTACTAAGTGATTGTATTGTTATTTCTGTAGATTATCGTTTGGCGCCGGAAGTGAAGATTAAGGAGATTCATGAAGAAGGGTTTCTTGCCTATGAATGGGTAAGAAACCATGCGGAAGAACTGGATATTGATGAAAACCGCATCGCCGTTGGTGGTGATAGTGCTGGTGGCAACTTAACAGTTGGCGTTGTATTCGCTTGTAAGCGTCGTCAATTTCCCGTTCCTGCATTTCAATTGTTAATTTATCCCTCCATAGATCTCGCGATGCGGCATGAATCAGTTAATGAATTTGCAGATGGCTATTTTTTGACGAAGGCGGGAATGAATTGGTTCCGCAGTCACTATCTGGAATCACCGGAACAAGCATTTGTGCCTGAATTAGATTTTCTTAACGGTGATTTAAGCGACTTTCCTTCAACCTGGCTGATGACAGCAGGGTTTGACCCTTTGCGTGATGAAGGAGAAGCTTTCGCAAAACGTTTACAGCAGTTTGGTATACCCACAGAGCATGTTTGTTACACTGACATGATCCATGGTTTTATTTCTTTTGCCGGAGGAATCTCTGCAGGAATGCAAGCACTGGAGAGAATGGGGGAAGTATTAAAGTCAGAGTTGCAGGCTTAGGTACTCGGCAGCAGATGGTGGTTAAGTTGTCTGAATATTCTTTCAATATCTGATCTAGTAGTTCAGGCGAGAGCACAATCAAGAGCATAAAAAAGCCGGATCTAGGTCCGGCTTTACTCACACACATTTCTTCTTTCGCTTACTCGCTATCTATTACTACTCGTCGATTGCGTTGGTGGCTAGCTTCACCTTGGCCTCGGTCTTCAGGTTGCTCTTCGCCGAAGCTGACCAATTCTAATTGTGATCTGGCAGCACCATTTACTATGAGATAATTCATTACGCTTGATGCGCGACGTTCTCCGAGAGCGATATTATACTCTCGCGTACCACGTTCATCCGCATGACCTTCCAAACGTATACTCTTATTGCGGTTAGCTGCTAGTTCGCGAGCGTGAAAAGTCAGTATGTCCCGATCTGCGGGTCGAAATTCAGCGACATCAAAATCGAAGTAGAAAACTGCAGTATTTAAGGCGGCCTGCATCATGCGTTCTTCAGCGGCAGCGGCTCTTGCGCGAGCTTCGGCTTCCAGCTCTTGTGATCGTCGAGTGGTAGCATCGATTCCAGATTCCCCGGCAATGGCAGCGGGGACTGGAGGATCAGCTTCATCACTAGTGGAGCTGCACGCAACTACGCTAAAAAGAGTAAGAATTAATAAGGTTGCTTTTGTAATCTTAAGTACCTGCATGACAGCTCCTGCGAAACAGTCTGATTGCAATGATTGGGGGGAATTTTATTGTGTTAAATAGTAGATAGAGAATACCTTATAAGGGAAATCAAATCTATTTCGATGGTGTAATGACAATGGAAGAACTTCTAATAAACTCTGGTTTAGTTTGCTTTGTTACGCCTCGATATTGATTGGGATAATTATCGAGCAATCGTTCGATTAAGGTTTATCTTCAGGCTTTATAAATGGTAATCTTCGCAGGCTTTAAAAATGATCCCGACTCAAGGAATTGGGTGATTTTAAGGGTTGGATAAATTGCTCAGTGGCTTTGAGTAAATTTTGTAAAATCGAGGCAAGTACTAAATTTAAGCAATAAAGAGAATCAACATTTCAGGACTACTTAAGATTTTAACTTTGGGGGAATTAATGTGAATGCTGAATTCACAGCCGAAGAACAAGCTTTTCAGGCTGAAGTAAGAATATTTTTTGAAAATGAATTTCCTTCGGAATATCGTGACAAGGTGAATGCGAACATCCGTCTTAGTAAAGAGGAAATCGTTAATTGGCAGAAAATTCTGTTTAAAAAAGGTTGGGCAGCACCTTCCTGGCCAGTAGAGCATGGCGGAACTGGGTGGACGCAAACACAGCGGCACATTTTTTCTACTGAAATGGGATTAGTCGGCGCACCAGAACCTGTACCTTTTGGGATGAAAATGGTGGCGCCAGTGATTATGGCCTATGGTTCAGATGAACAGAAACAAAGGTTTCTTCCCGATATCCTTGCCAGTAATGTCTGGTGGTGTCAGGGATATTCCGAGCCCAATTCAGGTTCCGATTTAGCTTCGCTCAAAACTTCGGCTATTCGAGATGGTGATGAGTATGTCATAAATGGCAGTAAGACTTGGAACACCTATGGTCAATATGCTGATTGGATTTTTTGCCTAGTAAGAACAGATACGACAGTTAAAAAACAAGAGGGGATTAGTTTTCTACTAATTGATATGCACTCTCCAGGAATAACAGTAAAACCTATCGTACTGCTCGATGGTCATGCAGAAGTAAATGAAATCTTTTTTGATGATGTTCGAGTGCCAATCAATAACTTGGTCGGTGAGGAAAACAAAGGCTGGACATATGCAAAAGTCTTGCTAACACATGAGCGTACAAATATAGCCGGGGTTCCTAGAGGGAAGCGACGAATCAAGGCCTTAAAGAGGATTGCAGCGGAGACGAGTGATGGTTTTTCCGGCTCTATGATGGAAGATGCAGCATTTAGTAAAAAATTAGCTGAAATCGAAATCGAATTGAAAGCGCTAGAATATTCCGAGCTACGGACCTTGGCAGCCTTAAGCGTTGGAAAGCGCCT
>CAWKZI010000154.1:0-5868 GCA_963854365.1 Gammaproteobacteria bacterium | reverse complement strand
ATTTGTAAAAACCGCCGAAGATATAAATTATAATAAAAGAGGAAATACCATGAATATAGATAAAATCGCCCCTATCGCAGCCATCGCAATAAGTCTTATAGCGTTATTTGTGCCTTTTGAGTATTGGGGGGCTTTATTGGTGTTAATTGGATTAGCTCACGGGATAATGAGCCCTGTAGATGATCGAGCAACTCAAGCCATGATATATGCAGCCGCCGTAGCTGTGCCACTTATGGGCGCTACCCTAGGAGATTCTATTCCTGTTATAGGTGGGTTTGGAGGCGATTTCTTGGTTAATTTCACAAGCGCAATTCACGGATATGCCGTAGCCGCTTTGATTATGGATCTTCGAGCTCGGATTATGGGCTAACGTAAGATTTAAGTGAGGGACTCGCTGACTTCTGTCAGCGTGCCTCCCGACCTTACTATATAAGCTTCTCCGTTATAATATTATATTAGGCTTCTGACGGCCTTTGATTGTAATAGTGCTTAACTGAGTAGGCTAATTCTTTCTCTGCCTTCTGGCCTGTCTAGAACATGTGTCACGCCCGAATTCGCCTCATTTACTACTTCCTAAATATATTCATCAATCTACTAGAATCCTGATCATTTTTGTTATAGAACTCCTCACGGAATTTGTCTAATTCTTCTGAGGATCCGAAAATTTCTCTCTCAAACCAGCCCCTAAATTCATCATCCCGGATCAATTTAAAAAATTCCCATGATCGACGCCCTTGATCTGTTTTAAAGATACCGGTTCTTAGCATGTGAACACGAAGTTTGAGATGTTGTTCGTTCAACAAACGCGTGAACCTTGTCATATACATCAAAAAGATCAACGAATAACATTACCTGGAAAGCGGTAATTCGCCATTTGTCTGTTGAATCTAATTCATCAGAAGCCCAATCTTCTCCCAAGAAAGAAGCGAATTCTTTATCTTTGGATGACTGAAAATATCGATCATAAAGCCTTCGAGTAAGGCCATGACCGAATTGAGCTTTCGTAATAGCAATATTTTGCTGAATCTGTCGTGATAAATAAAGTAGCGTCGCAACTGTGGCCATAGCAGCTACAAGCTCCCCTATAGAGCCCAAATCCTGAATATTCATCCCTTAATCTCCGTCAGTTTTCTAATCTTAAGCAGGTATACTGCAATTACAATACGCACATAACCTCAAACCATTGATTTAAAACATAGACCAAAAATAATAATGGCCTACAGTGACCGCGACACTATATCGCGAATTATCAATGGTTTTGCCAAGCCTATTATTGGTTGAAAGAAATCGCGATTATTCATTATTCTCCCTTAAAATACCTTATTGATCTGGTCACTGCCAATAGTACAGAAGATGACTAATGACAAGATGGCTTTTAAGAAGTAACCTATTGAATAACCTTCGTAAACTATCTAAAAGTAAGGAGAATAATAATGAGCCTGCTGAGAGTTTCTCTGATTGGTTTTGGTATCGTATTCTGTTCAGTCTATGGCCTCTTTCAAATCGATTTATTTGGTGGCTGGGCTTGGTCTCCGGGTCAACCCGAATACCAGTTAATGATCGTTGGTATCTATCTAGTCATGGGTCTTATGATGATTTTTCAGGCTTCAAAAGATCCGCTAAAACATATTCTTTTTATTAGATTTGTCATTTACAGCAGCCTAGCTCACGGCCTCATAATGTTTTACCAAGCTTTAATAGACACAACTGAGCGAGGCCACTTTTTAGGAGATATTCCAGCTCTTATAATTGCTGCTGTCGTGTTGGAAATATTGTTAAGGAAGGAATTAGCCAAAAAATAATTGTTTGGCTAATTATGGAGGTCTGTATATATTCTTGCGGCAAGAGAAGTCTTTTTAGTGGTTCTCGTTAACTAGTTAGGAAAAGGAATCACCGAATGGAATCATTTTATGTTTAGTAGAAAAACTTCTCGCTATTTCTCTCTCAAGCAACGTCTTTTTTTAATTGCAGCGTTACTACTCTCTAGCCAATTGGCTTCAGCTAACACTATCGCTAAGGTAACAACCCCTCTTGGTAATTTCTCGATAGAATTATTCGATAGTATTACCCCTGGAACTGTCACCAATTTTCTTAATTATGTAAATTCTGGACGTTTTGACAACGTCCTATTTCATCGCTCAATACCCTCCTTTGTTCTGCAAGGTGGTGGTTATACCGTTAACGCAGCAGTGACAAATTTAGACCGCGTAACAGCTGACATGCCTATTCAGAATGAATTTAATGTGTCCAATACTAGAGGGACTATCGCCATGGCAAAGCTAGGCGGAGACCCCAATAGCGCCACTAACGAGTGGTTCATTAATTTATCAGATAACAGCTCAAATCTTGACGTGCAGAACGGAGGGTTTACGGTATTTGGCAAAGTCATAGGTGACGGCATGAATATTGTAGACAGTATTGCAGCACTTCAGACTTATACCGTGGCAGGGCTCTCTGGTTTTCCGCTAAATAATTATTCTGGCGGTACCCTCGTTTCGAGTAATTTCATAACTATCACTGTTACTCAGCAAGAAGCGGCGATAACGGCACCAAATTACTATGATGAAACTAGCGGTGAACTGCGAGTTACTGTTGATGCTGGAGCGGCTGGTTTAGCTTCTTTAGTTTTCACTATCAGCGACACAGAGCCCGATGTGGTCGTGCAGTTAGATCTTAATAACATTAAGGTTCTTACAGAGACAGTCGACAAAATCGCTACATTCGATGCCGCTACCGGCATACTGCTATTACCAGAGTTATTCATCTCTGGCGCAGTCGCCTTTCGAAATGTAAACTTTATTCTGAGTGATGCGGAGCAATTCCTTTTTACGTTAGGGGCATTTCAACAAATCTAATCTTACTTAAGAGTTATTGATTGATAGACAGCAGATCTAAAAATAGAGGGTAGCGAGGCAGCCTTTATGGACGCTTAATATTTTAATTGCTAAATTAATAATTAATCGTTAAGTTTAAAATAGATCTCAAAAAATTATCAACCAAGCATGGAGTTATAATCATGAAAAGGCTAGCAATGATTATGTTTCTTTTTCTAACAAATTGCAGCTTCGTAAATTACGACTATGAAGCAAATAGCGCATGCTTGCATCAGCACAACATACTTGACGGGGATATGCATAATTGGGGCGACATAATTATGAGTGCCAGACAACAACCTCATCATGGCGTAAATATTTGTACAGGGTAGGCTCTACCTAAAACAACTACGCGCTCTTTTCGCTTTAATGCCAAAAAAAGAACGCGATAGCTGATTCCTCTGGAGGAGATTGAAATCTAACTATTTAAAACGTTCCAGTCACACTAAGAGAAACAGTAGGGCCTGAAGTACTGCACTGATCTTCAATTTCTTCGAGGATACCGCTAGAAATACGGCCTACATAGCGCTGCCTTTCACGGCAGAATTCGCCATTGCTAACAATTCTTTGAGCATCTAAACGGAAGGTCATATTAGCAGGGCTTACCCACTCTACAAAAGCACCCCAAAAAGGATCGCCCGCCCCATATTCAATGTCATCAATATCGTATCTGGTTCTATTCCCATCAAACAGATTACTCCAATTGACACCATAATTGATGCTAAGACTTGGTATATCATGTCTGAACCCGAGAGTATTGCGACCTCTCCAACTAAATAGCATTCTCCGCTCAGTCCCCAGAAATGGATCCTTTATTTTAGAATCCTCCATTTCCTGTACTGCGGTAATGAGCAAGTTAGGCATACCAATCATTCGCATGCGGATGCTTGCTTTCAGCTCCAAACCATACTTCTCACCATCACCTATATTTCCGTTAGCACTTTGTAACTGATTTTCGTTTACAGTCACATCCATACGTTCGATGCGATCATGCCAGTCTTCGAAATAAAGCCTTCCACTCACAACCCCAATGTCATTGGGTAATCTGTATTCTGAATTAGCTTCATAATTCCAGTACCACTCTTGACGTAAATTAGCGTTGCCAGCTTGGAAATTTGAATCCTCATCCTGATCATCAGTAACTGCCACAAAGTCACTGAAGGTAAGTTGCTCGACGACCTTTTCAATTGTGCCTCTTAATTGGAGTTGCGGAGTCAAATCATACCTAAAATCTATTTTTGGCTTAATAAAATTAAAATCGCGCTTCTTAGAAACATCTCCACTTTGCCCTATCTCCGAATACTCATAGAGAATTGAGGTTTCTAGGGACATCTGTGAATTAATAATCCAATTGTGAATAATAAAAGATTCATAACGCATCTCTTCAACTGCGGAATTGGCATTACCCACCGACACTGGGATAAGTCCACCAACAGAATCTGATGAAGTACCAATGGCATTAGATAAGCCTAGCGCCAACTTTGAATCAAGAATAGTTTGCGCTCTCTCGGCACCAATTTCGATATTCTGGCTGTCATAAATATTAAATGTATAGGAGCCTCGAACGATGCGTTCCTTGGTATTACTCCAAGAATCAAGGAAGAGGTTTTTCTTCCTGGATGTTTCACTGAAGAGGTCATATCGCTCTCTGGTCCTTGATTCATTTAATGAATTACTAATGAATAGAATTTTAAACCGATCACCACGCTCGGTATTCCATTCATAATCCCCACCGATTTCCCAGTTATCCTGAGTTGCTGGAGTCTCCTCTCTTTGGAAAACCTCCTTGTTAGGAGCCACTTTTAGATCGATAGTCTGCCTAACTAGCTCCGTTTCCCCACTAGCATCAAGCCAGAGAACATTGAGACGAGCACTGCTAGCCGCATTAATCTCATAATCAAAATTTGAACTAATCGTACGCGCAGAACCTTCTGTCTTGCTCTCCTCTAATATCCGGTCATTTAAAGAAAAGTCCCCGAGGACCGAATTCTCTTTACTTTTATTTTGAAAATAAGGTTCTAGAGCTGTCGCACTCAATTGGAAATTAAGGCCACCACTTTGGCCGCTGTATGAAACGGTACCAGTAGGCTTTACAGTATTGTCGTCAGTTTGATTCGCTGCAATCTCATATTGTAGGCTCGACTCACTAAGCTGATCAAAAAGGACTATATTGACAACCTGACCGCTTCCACGAACATCTAATGCACCGGACGTACCTCGAATTATTTCTATGAAATCTACTTGGTCTGCTGTTATCCGTGTTAGCTGACCTCCGGTACTATTATTTTTACCCGCGGTACGCTTACCATTTATCAGAATTTCTATTTCTCCACTACCTCCACCGAATCCACGACCACCACTTCCGCCCCCACGAAACCCCCCTGGAGGCCCACCAGGGCCTCTAAATCCGCCGGGCCCACCACCTGAGCTCATTCCGCCAGCATCGAGGCCAGGTATCCGGTCCATCATGTCTTGTGCTGTAACGGGAGCCCATTCCGAAAAGTAAGTGGCAGGATATTTGACAGTAGACTCTTCACCAACATTTCCTTGGCCATATACGAAAGATGCAAAAATGAGGAGCAAAAAGTTACCACTAATCGAAAATATAAAACTTAGTCGACGCATTCTGAGAACTCTTAGTTAATTTGTTTAAGGCTTTTTTTAGGAATATCAAACCAATGGGTAATCTGATTTTGGGGCGGGATTATGTCATAGCTTAAAAAGGCTAACTGTTACAAATTGTCTACTCCTTAATAAGTATCTCAGATGTTTAAGAAGCCCATATTCCTAACTCTCGGCAGGAGAATGCAAAGCACTCAGCAGGTTGCCACCTAAACATTCGGTTCAACTGCAAGCCTAACCATAAAAAATATACTCAACGCCTGTTTGTATCAGACAGACTGAATAGCTATTACTGTAAAACATCACCACAATATCGTTGTTATATAAAAACGTTCTAGTAAATTTAGAACTCTACCAATATGCTACATATTCC
>CAWKZI010000153.1:0-5868 GCA_963854365.1 Gammaproteobacteria bacterium | reverse complement strand
CGAAATATTAATGGGACAGAGTGGCCCTTACTTATTTACCAGCCAGTAATTTCACTCAGACCACTGCCAATTTCAGCCAAGCTGCGAACGGTTTTAACGCCTGCATCTTGTAATACGCTAAATTTTTCATCTGCAGTGCCTTTCCCCCCTGAAATAATAGCGCCGGCATGACCCATTCTCTTACCGGGAGGAGCTGTAACGCCGGCAATATACGCAACTACTGGCTTGCTGACATTGGTCTTAATAAAAGCTGCGGCTTCTTCTTCGGCCGTTCCACCAATCTCGCCAATCATCACAATAGCTTCTGTTTGCTGATCATCTTCAAACATACTAAGAATGTCGATGAAATTAGATCCTGGAATCGGGTCGCCGCCAATTCCTACACAAGAGGACTGACCAAAGCCAAAATCAGTAGTTTGCTTTACCGCTTCGTAGGTCAAGGTTCCTGAACGAGAAACAATGCCAACTTTACCTGGCAAATGAATATGACCAGGCATAATCCCAATTTTACATTCCCCCGGAGTGATAACACCCGGGCAATTAGGCCCTATAAGTCTAATCCCAAGCTGATCACATTTTTCCTTTGCCACCAACATATCTAGAGTCGGAATCCCTTCGGTGATGCAAACGATTAACTCTATTCCTCCTTCAGCCGCTTCTAATATTGAGTCTTTGCAGAAAGCTGCTGGCACATAAATAACGGAAGCGTCTGCGCCTGTCTCAGCCTTTGCTTCCATTACAGTATTAAAAACCGGGAGATTTAAATGCTTCTGACCACCCTTCCCTGGAGTTACACCACCAACTAATTGAGTCCCATATTCCAATGCCTGCTCGGAATGAAAAGTACCTTGAGAGCCAGTAAAGCCCTGACAAATTAATTTTGTGTTTTTATTAACTAAAATACTCATTACATTCCCCCGGCGGCGGTGACAACTTTTTTAGCTGCATCGGACAAGCTGGTTGCTGCAATGATATTGAATCCACTCTCCTGCAAAACTTCTCTTCCTAACTCAGCATTATTTCCTTCTAGGCGAACAACGACCGGTACTTTAACACCAACTTCGTCAACCGCGCCGATTACGCCTTCAGCAATCAGGTCACAACGCACAATCCCGCCGAATATATTTACCAGGACGGCCCTTACCTTTTCATCGGAGAGAATAATCTTGAACGCTTCGGTTACTCGCTCTTTAGTTGCCCCACCACCAACATCCAAGAAATTTGCCGGCATTCCACCATAAAGCTGGACTATATCCATTGTTCCCATCGCTAAACCAGCACCATTAACCATACAGCCTATGTTTCCATCTAAAGCTACGTAATTTAAATTCCATTCAGCGGCATGAGCTTCTCGCTCATCTTCCTGACTGGGGTCGTGCATTTTCCGCAGGTTAGGCTGCCGATAAAGAGCATTACCATCGATGTTTATTTTCCCGTCAAGGCAATGAAGATTGCCTTCATCTGTAATGACCAATGGGTTTATCTCTAAAAGAGCCAAATCTAGATCGTTGAATAACTGGGCTAATCCAAGAAACAGTTTCGTAAATTGTTTGACCTGACCTCCTTTAAGACCTAGACGAAAAGCTAGATCTCTTCCTTGAAATGGTTGCGGACCAGCAAGGGGATCAATGGTAGCTTTCAGAATTTTGTCAGGGGTTTCTGACGCGACTTTTTCAATTTCTACCCCACCCTCTACAGAAGCCATAAAAACAATACGCCTAGAGGAGCGATCGACTACAGCACCTAAATACAGTTCCTGCGATATCTCAGTACAAGCCTCTACGAGTATCTTAGTAACAGGCTGACCGTTTGCATCTGTTTGGTAAGTAACTAGGTTCTTGCCTAGCCACTGACTCGCAAACGCTTCCGCTTCTTCAGCACTGTCTACAAGTTTTACACCGCCCGCTTTACCTCGACCACCAGCATGAACTTGAGCTTTAACCACCCACTTGTCACCACCAATTTCAATGGTGGCAGCCGCAGCGTCAGCAGCTGTGTCGACGGCAATTCCCCGCGATACCGGTAACCCATAATCGGCAAAAAGTTGTTTCGCCTGATACTCATGTAAGTTCATTTATGCTCCATCATTTCTAAGTAAATTACTTTCGACGCTTTCTATTTCCTATATGTATAGCATGGCCATTTACGGCAAGAGCCGCTTCATGAATTGCTTCAGACAATGCTGGGTGTGAAAACATGGTTAATCCAATATCCTCTGCGCTCGCACTAAATTCCATTGCGATGACAATCTGTTGTAATAAATCGGCCGCACTTGCGCCTAATATATGGCAACCTAGGATGCGGTCGGTATTTGCATCAGCGATGAGCTTAACCATGCCTTCAGAATCATTAGCCGCCAGCGCGCGCCCGCTCGCAGCAAATGGAAACACTCCGATATTATAATCAACTCCCTTGGACTTAAGTTCTTCTTCGCTTTGCCCAACCCAAGCGATCTCAGGGTGGGTATAGATAACAGAAGGTACTAAATTATAATTTACCTGAGTTTTCTTCTCGGCAAGGCGCTCAGCGACCATTATGCCCTCTTCCATGCCTTTGTGGGCAAGCATCGGGCCTCTGACCACATCACCCACGGCATAGATATTTGGTATGCTGGTTGTGCATTGATCATCGACCTCAATAAAACCGCGCGCATCCAACACAACACCAACTGACTCTTGCAACAAAGCATCAGTGTAAGGCCTTCTCCCGACGGCCACTATTACCTTATCGAATTCAGCAGTTTGCACGCCTTCGCCATCAGTGTATTCAACAGTCACCGACTTTTCCGGCCCTTTTGATATTTTACTACCGGTAACTCGAGCTCCGAGTTTGATATTCAAACCTTGTTTTGTGAAGATTTTTAGGGACTCTTTAGCTATCTGGTTATCTACTGCTGGAAGGAACTCATCTATTGCCTCAAGCACGGTCACAGTTGAGCCAAGACGAGACCACACACTACCTAATTCCAGGCCTATAACCCCAGCACCGATCACCCCAAGACGTTTAGGCACCTCCCTAAATTCCAATGCTCCTGTACTATCAACGATGTTGCCCTGATCAATTGGGATTGGCGGAATATCAATAGGCACTGAGCCGGCAGCGATAATAATAAAATTAGTAACAAGTTCGTGCTCAAGGCCATCGTGACCGGTAACTAAAACTTTATTTTTAGCCATAATTTTGCCAGCACCTTCAATACCTTCCACCTTATTCGACGCAAATAGACCCGCAATCCCTCCAGTAAGTTGATTTACAATTTTATCTTTTCGACTAATCATAGCCGATATATCCATAGACACTTTACCAACCGAAATGCCATGAATATCGAATTGGGATTTTGCCTCTGCATATTTATGCGAAGAATCCAATAAAGCCTTTGAAGGAATACAGCCAGCATTAAGGCAGGTCCCTCCATATACAGTTTTGTTTTCCTTATCTAGCCATTTCTCTACACAAGCAGTCTTAAAACCAAGTTGCGCACATCTTATTGCAGCAACATAACCCGCTGGCCCTGAGCCAATAACCACGACATCATATTGATTAGACATATAATTTACTCAATTAAACTTGTTGTTAAATTTCCAGTAATAGTCGTGTAGGGTCTTCTAACAATTCTTTAATAGTAACCAGAAATTGGACGGCTTCTTTTCCATCAATTATTTGATGATCATATGACAATGCCAAATACATCATAGGTAGTATCTTCACTTCTCCACCCAAAGCCATAGGGCGGTCTTGTATTTTGTGCATTCCAAGAATTGCAGTCTGCGGTGGATTTAAAATTGGTGTAGATAGCAGAGACCCAAAAACCCCGCCGTTAGATATTGTGAAAGTGCCCCCAGTTAGTTCATCCATAGAGAGCTTGCCGTCTCGAGCTTTATCTCCATATTGACGTATTTCTTTTTCTATTTGTGCCAAGCCCATATTGTCTGCATTTCTTAACACTGGCACGACAAGCCCCCTCGGCGAACCAATAGCCACTCCAATATCTTGATAGCCATGATAAACAATATCATGGCCATCAAGTGAGGCATTGACCGCAGGAAAGCGTTTTAGGCTCTCAACACACGCTCTCACAAAGAAAGACATGAGCCCTAAGCGGACACCCTCATGAACTTTTTCGAATTCTTCTTTATAGCGATTTTTAATTTCCATAACTGGCTTCATGTTGACTTCGTTGAAAGTCGTTAACATAGCCGTCGACTGAGTGGCATGCAGAAGGCGCTCCGCTACCTTTGCTCTTAAGCGACTCATGGGAACTCTTTCCTCAAGCCGCCCTCCTGCTGAGCTATCAAGAGGCGCACCTACTTCACTTGGAAATACTTGCGCCTTTGGCACGCCCATATGAACTAAAACATCTTCTTTCGTAATGCGCCCATCTTTTCCCGTTCCTGAAACATTGTCGGGTAAGAGCGAATTCTCTTCTAGCAGTTTTTTTGCCGCGGGACTTGTAATCTTAGTATCAACTGCTGCAACACTTTCTGGCCTACCTAGTATGCTAGAACTCTCTACCAAAATATCTTCTTCTTTAGTATTCGCAATATCGGTATCCACACTACCGATTGCTTCATTACTAGTAATGGTATCACCCGAACTTTTCAAAATTTCTTTCAAGATACCATCTGTAGGCGAAACAACCTCTATGACGACCTTGTCAGTTTCTATATCGACTAACAGTTCATCTCTGGCCACATTGTCACCAATGCTTTTGTACCAAGTCGCGATAGTTCCATCGGGAACTGATTCTGGTAAAGTTGGAGCTTTAATTTCGATAGTCATGTTATTTCCTGGTAGTACTTTTCCCTTTCAACTAATATTGCCGTTTGAAAATGCACTTTTTTGATTAGCTTAATGCTTCATCAATAAATTTATTTTGTTGACTTATATGCAATGCAGGATAACCAGCTGCAGCTGCAGCCGACGCATCGCGACCAACGTAATGTAAGTAAATATTCGGAAAATACTCATTTAGAACACGACGTATATGATGCTGACTGGAATACCAGGCTCCTTGGTTCATCGGTTCTTCTTGACACCAAATAATTTCTTCTAAATTTTCGTACTGGAGCAGACACCTCTCGAAGTCGTCATGAGGAAAAGGGTAAAGCTGCTCTAGACGAATAATGGCAATATCAGCAATTTTCCGTTGTCGCCTTTCATCTCTAAGATCGTAGTAAACTTTGCCGCTGCAAATCACTATTTTCTTAATTTTAGCCACATCAAACCCATCAGTTTCATCAATAACTACTCGAAAACTACCTTCAGCGAGCTCCTTTAAGCTAGAAACAGATTGCTTGTGACGCAACAAGCTCTTTGGCGACATTACAATCAATGGTTTACGCAATGGGCACAACACTTGCTTCCTCAACATATGAAAAACTTGGGCAGATGTGGTTGGCAAGCAAACCTGAATGTTATGTTCTGCACACATTTGCAAGAATCTTTCTAGGCGAGCGGATGAATGTTCTGGTCCTTGCCCCTCGTAACCATGAGGCAGTAGTAAAGTTAATCCACAAAGCCTCTGCCATTTGTGCTCACCGCTAGTAATAAACTGATCGATAACTACTTGAGCCGAATTGGCGAAATCACCAAACTGTGCTTCCCAAATAACGAGCGCATCAGGGATAGTTGTAGAATATCCGTATTCGAAAGCTAAGACCGCCGCTTCCGAAAGAAAAGAATCATAAATAGTAAAACTACCCTGATCTTTCTCTAGTTTTTGCAAAGGTGTATAGGCCTCACCAGTTTTTTGATCATGAATAACTGCATGACGATGAGAAAAAGTTCCACGGCCCACATCCTGTCCCGTAATTCTGACTTTATTTCCTGTTGTTAGAATGCTTGCATAAGCTAAAGTTTCCGCAAAAC
>CAWKZI010000152.1:0-5882 GCA_963854365.1 Gammaproteobacteria bacterium | reverse complement strand
AGGGGCGAGTACTCGGTTTGAGCCACTCTTGCAGTCTTCTGTCGATTCCATGCTTATGGAAGGCGCTTTGTTAGAAAATGTAACAGACCCCTCAATACTATTTGATGAGTTTGTTGCCACAGAAGAAAGCTACGTTGTCGCCGCAAGAATTAGTGGAATGATAGAAAGTGCGTTCCCGGATGGAAGGCCTGCAGTCATAGTTGAAGAAATTCTAGAGAATGATGTGGAGACGGGTGCCGCAGAAACAGCAGAAGTGATTGAAGAGGAGGCAGAAACTCCTCATATTATCAGCTCTAATGGAGAAGTTAATTTATTAGTTTTTGCTGATACAGACCTATTGAGTGATCGTATGTGGGTTCAAGTTGCCCAATTCTTAGGGCAGCGAATTCCGCAACCTTTTGCTAACAATGGCGATATGGTCTTCAATGGTATAGACAATCTGAGTGGTGGTGCTGAACTCGCGAGTATACGCAGCCGCGGCAGATATTCACGACCCTTTACTCGAGTAGTAAATTTGCAAAGAACTGCAGATGACAGACTCAGAAGTGAAGAAGCAGAACTGCTTGAAGGTCTTTCTGAAACCGAAGCATCATTGGCAGAGCTCAATCAAGCAGAAGATGGTCAGCCAATCGGGCAAATTTCTCCTGAAATTCAGGCTGAGGTTGATCGATTCAATGCCGAATTACTCGACACTCGCCGGCGATTACGTGATGTGCAGTATCAACTAACCGAGGATATCGAGCGGCTTGGCTCAAACCTAAAGGCGATTAATACTGCTCTAATTCCAGCCTTGCTTACTCTGTTATTACTCTTGACAAGTTATCTTAGGGCGCAAAGGCGGAAGACAGTTTAAGCTAATAACTTAGTTAGTATTTGCTTGTGGAAGATGGAGGGGAAGATTCACGACTAAGTGAGTCCCCTCGCCAATCTTGCTAGATATTGCTAATTCGCCACCGTGCGCCTGGGCAATCAATCTACATAAATAAAGCCCAAGGCCGAAGCCGCCAGTGTTTCGTTGCCGAGAGCTATCGGCGCGGTAGAATGGTTCACTGATCTGAGCAAGGTGCTCTTCTGCTATACCCTCACCCTGATCGATTACTTCCAGTACAGCTTGATTATCTGCGAATGAGGAAACAACACGAATTGGGTTTTCTTCCCCATGTCTAATCGCATTGTTTAGTAGATTGGTAATCAACAATCTGATTCTTAACTTGTCAAACTCGACTTCTTGATCAGGGCCTGCCAATTCAATCTTGAGACCGCCTTTATAGTGTTCAAATTGAAGCGCCACGGATTGAACGAATTCACCAAAGTAAACTGTTTCTGAAACAAGGGCAGTATGCTCATTATTTAATCGCTCGGCCTCAATGAGGTCGGAAATTAGAAGCTCTATCTCATCAATGTCTTCCCGCAAATGCTTTTTTTCTTCGCTTTCAGGCATAAATTCTAAGCGTAACTTTGCTTTGGTGATAGGAGTTCTTAATTCGTGGCTTATAGCCAATAGCAGTTGTCGTTTTGCCTCCAGCATCGATTGTAGAGAATCTGCCATATGATTAATACTGTCAGTCAGCTCGCCCAGTTCGTCTTGCCGATTACTCTTTACTCGGAAGCTCAAGTCGCCCTGACGGATTCGCTCAGCGCCATTTTTTAATAATCGCACTGGACTAAGTAAGTTATTTACCATGAAATAATTTAAGAACAATACAAATGTCGCCAGGGCTAGGCCTATATAGAGAACAAATGTACTGGCAGTGGTTAAGGTATTTAAGCGCTGATACATATAGAAGTCATAACCACCCCTCTGGACTCGAATAATATCTTCACTATTAATAGTGCGAACCTCAGCATCATTAGTAAGGGGTTCTTTAAAGATGGAGTTATCTACATTCAGGCGGTTATCGTTATCTGAGCTCCAGCGCATTATTGGATTTCTTATATTGATACTCCAATCTAATTCTCCAGCAAGTCGCATTGCATTAGACAAATTCGGTGGGATGCCAATGTCCTCGATAATCGATTCAACATTGCGAGTAAAATAGTCTGGGATGGTTTCGATATCCGTAGAGTCTGGGTTTAGGTTTTGCAAAGAAACAGAAATGATGATGGAAAACAGAATTACAGTGATGCCAAAAATTAATAGCAATCGGAAGAAAAGAGACTTTTTTACTTGTTCAAAAACAGGGTTCATAATTGCTCGCCGACAAAAGTATAGCCTCGACCCCACACGGTTTTAATAAATCGCGGAGTTTTAGACGTGTCTTTCAACTTATGTCGCAAACGGCTAACTAATGTATCAACGGCTCTTGAGAATAATTCGGCATCGATACCGCGCAATCGATTCATGAGCTCATCGCGGGTAAACGTTTTATTGGGAAATTGCATAAAAAGAATCAACAATTCATATTCCATAGTGGTGAGATCAAGAACATCACCATCCAACTTCACTTCTCTACGAGATATTTCAACTTCGAATCCATTAATTGGTCTGATAGTTCGCATGTTATTATCATCACTGCTACGACGCAGAATATTGTGAATTCGGGCAACTAGTTCTCGGGGCTCAAAGGGTTTTGGAAGATAATCATCAGCACCTAATTCTAAGCCAACAATTCGATCTGCGACTTCGGCGTGGGCAGTTAACATAAGAATAGGCAGTTGCCCGTAGATAGAAGACTTAGCTCGAATCTCCCTGCAAACTTCGAATCCATCTTTTTCTGGAAGCATGACATCTAAAATCAGCAGGTCAGGCTTAATTTTTTTTAGCAGCTCAAATCCTTTAGATGGAGCCATTGCAACATGTACTTTCATATCATAACGTTCGAGGAACTGAGTCAGAAGTTGTCCTAGTTTCTCGTCATCATCGATAATCAGAATCTGTTTCATGGTAAAAATCTCTAATACTCGGGTGAAGAAAATATCTATAACGGTTGAACATAGTACGAATTCGAACTGTTTAAATCAATTATGTAGTATGATGACCCGCCTTATTTAAGCCAGAAAACATTTCTACCCTAATGATTTCACTCAATAATATTCAGTTGATGCGTGGCACTTTAACGCTTCTGAATGATGTCAGTTTGGTTCTTCATAAAGGCCACCGTACCGGCATTATTGGAAGGAATGGTAGCGGTAAGACTAGCCTTTTCAAAGCCTTGGCAGGGGAAATTTCTCTTGAAAAAGGGGAAATATCGATGTCGAGCAGCATTCGTTGCTCAACAATGGCTCAAGAAACTCCCAGCAGCCCGAGCACTGCGGTGGACTTTGTAATAGATGCCCACAAGGAATATCGAACTATTGAAGCTGCGATGGCGTTAGCTGAAAAAAGTGGCGATGACAATGGCTTAGCTAGCCTGCACAGCGACATGGAGAATATCCATGGATATAGTGTCAACAATCGAGCTGAGCAGCTACTCTCGGGGTTGGGCTTCCATGCCAGTCAATTCGATAACTTGGTTGGCAGTTTCTCGGGAGGTTGGCGGGTTAGGTTAAATTTGGCCGCAGCGTTGATGTGTCCTTCTGACTTGTTAATGCTCGATGAGCCTACCAATCATCTCGATCTTGAAGCTACAGTTTGGCTCGAACAATGGTTGCATCGTTATCAAGGCACCATCCTACTAATTTCCCATGATAGGACATTTCTAGACTCTGTGATTGACCATGTCCTTAGTTTTGAGGGTCGAAAGCTAGATGCCTATACTGGCAACTATAGCGACTATGAAAGGTTGCGTAGTGAGAAAATGGCGTTGCAGCAAGTAATGTATGAAAAACAGCAGCGCCGTCGCGCAGATGTTGAAGATTTCGTACGCCGATTCCGCTACAAGGCGTCAAAAGCTAAGCAAGCGCAGAGTCGTCTTAAAGAATTGAATAGAATGCAGGAGATCGCGCCAGCTCATGCTGATTCTCCTTTTCGGTTTCGCTTCCCCGAATTAAAATCTTTACCTCCTTTTCCAATGCAAGTTGAGTCATTAACAATTGGTTTTGATACACCATTAGTAGATGCAATAAACCTTACTGTGAGGGGTGATACTAGAATTGGCTTATTAGGTTATAACGGTAGCGGAAAATCGACATTGCTTAAAGTCCTCTCCAAACAGATGAAACCACTTGCTGGTGAAATTCTTGAGGCGAGCAAATTACGGGTGGGTTACTACGCGCAACATCAAGTTGATGAGTTGGATCAAACAACTACACCCATAAAAATGTTTCAGAAATTAGCATTAGAAAGTGGTGTGCCAGAAACAGGGCAGCAAACTAGAAATTTTCTAGGCGGCTTTGCTTTCCAAGGAAGTCGAGTCGAAGAGCGGATAGAAATATTTTCTGGTGGTGAAAAAGCCCGCTTAGCACTGGCGAAGATCGTTTGGCAAAAACCCAACCTACTCTTGTTAGATGAGCCTACAAACCATCTTGATCTAGAGATGGTTCATGCTTTAACCGTGGCACTGCAGGCCTATGAAGGTGCTCTTATTGTGGTTTCACACGACAGGCATTTGTTAGCAAATACTGTCGATGAATTTTATTCAATTCATCTTGGCGTATTTTCAGAATTCAAAGGCGATCTTCACGATTACGAGAAATGGTTAAATCAACAAGCTAAGCTCGCGGCTAAAAGCGCTAATGGATTTGAAGAGCCAGTAGCGGTTAGCAAGCCCAAATTAGATAAAAAAGAACAGCGGCAATTAGCAGCAGCGAAGAGGAAAAAGCTAGCACCTTTGAAAAAAATGGAACGTAGTCTCGAATCTGCTATTGATCGCAATCAACTAGCGCTCGATAAGATAGAAATTAAGTTAGCGGAAGAAACTATTTATGACGAAGTAAACAAGGTGCTGCTAACAGAACTTTTACAAAAACAAGGCCAGCTTAAAGTTGAATTAAGTGAAGCTGAAGAAAAATGGTTGGAAACACACCAGCAGCTAGACCAAATTTAGCACAATAATCATGAATTTTTGTTCTGCGTGATCGTAACCGTAGTTTACTGAGCCTGTCTCAATATTAACGATCAAGGGTTTTTTGGAAGGGCCGGCAGATCCGGCAGGTTTTCCTTAACCCGAAGGCACAATGCTCTTATAGAGATATAGGCTTTGCCGATCATGCCGTATTTAGTCACCATAATTCCACTCGCGATAGTTAGTTCTGGCAATTTCGTACATAGTTGATAGCTGATCTAGCGATTTGCGAGTTTTGCTCTTGCGGTGTCTACCGCTTGTTTAATCTGTGCGGGCGCAGTTCCGCCAATATGATTACGTGAGTTTACAGAGCCTTCAAGAGTTAGTACCTCAAAGACATCATCTTCTATTAATTCTGAGAAAGATTTGAGTTGGTCTAGACTCAATTCAGACAAATCCTTAGCCCGCTCGATCGCAAAGCCAACAGATTTACCTACCACTTCATGGGCATCTCGGAATGCTAGACCTTTGTTAACCAAATAGTCAGCAAGATCAGTAGCAGTCGCATAGCCCTGACTAGCAGCAGCACGCATAACTAGCTTATTGCTGACAATTGACGGAACCATTTCACTGTATGCAAATAAACAATCTTTTACAGTTTTCAAGAGATCAAATAGTGGTTCCTTATCTTCTTGATTATCTTTGTTGTATGCGAGCGGTTGAGACTTCATTAAACTAAGTAAAGAAATTAGATGGCCATAGACTCGGCCAGTCTTTCCTCGTACTAATTCTGGCACATCAGGGTTTTTCTTTTGTGGCATTATTGAAGAGCCAGTACAGAACCTGTCAGGCAGTTCAATAAAATTAAATTGTACTGAAGTCCATAACACTATTTCTTCAGAGAACCTGGACAGGTGTGTCATTAAAATACTGGCGCAGGCAGCTAGTTCAATTGCGAAATCCCTATCACTAACTGAATCGAGGGAGTTTGCTGTGGGT
>CAWKZI010000151.1:0-5940 GCA_963854365.1 Gammaproteobacteria bacterium | reverse complement strand
CAGCACCAGCTACGAGCCATGAAAACATTTCGACCGCGGCTAACGCGGCTCTTTCTAGTGCTAAGATATCTAATTGGCTGGTAGGTTGGAGTGAGTCGAGGGGCAAGGTAGGAGGCTATATGAATGCGCTGCGATCTGTAGGAGATAGCTTGGCTGACGCCGCTGTCGCTGCTGAAAATGGAGCATCTACAATAGGGTCCACTAACTATGCTACGGAAACAGCTAGGCTCTCCGCACACCAAATTATTTCACAAGCAGCAACGGCTATATTAGCTCAGGCAAATGCCCAAAGCGCCACCGTTCTTAGCTTATTGAAGTAAATCATGCGTTTAGTACCTAAATAATAGAGGAGACTAAATATGGAAAATCAAGATACTTCCATAACAATCAAATCTGCATTGCCTAACGCAGCCAATAAAAAAGCTACAGCAGGCACAAATATTACTCAGCCGCAGTTAGACCGAGTAACACATCAGCAAGATGTAGCTAAACTTCGTGCTAAAACACATCAAACTCGTGTGGATGCAACGAAAAATCTAGAAATGATTCGAGAGAGGCTGAAAGAGATATCAGCCTCACTTAATGAGGATATGAACATTAGATCAAAGAGTCTAAAGTTCTCTGTAGATGAATCTACGAATCGTATGCTGGTGAAGGTCTTAGACAAGGAGTCTGGTGAATTAATAAGACAGATTCCTAGTGAGGCCATACTAAAGGTCGCGCACAGCCTGGAGGCCTTAAAAGGTATTCTCTTTGATGATAAATATTAGGGTAAATATTTACTCAACATATACGATTACCTTTAGTTAAGACGGTTTAAATTGGCTCTCTATTCACATAGAGGGCCAATTTACACCCTATATATAAATTAATATTGCTAAACTACAACTAGCTTAATCATGCCTAATAAGATTTTTTTACAGGAGTTTTATGCTGGCCACTAAAAAGATAGTTATTGAATTAACTAGCACCGTTGTTTGTGGGATAGCGATAGGCCTATTCATGGCGATCGCTGCAAATGCATTCGTCGAGGCCGCAGTCATGGCGAACGAGTATCGCTCCTCCTTGACCTGGATGGAGTTTAGCTTGGGTGGACGTAGTTATTCCCTGTCGAGTATAGCCTCACTCCTACTAGTCGCAGTCTTAATTACATTATTAAAGAAATGGCTTAATATTGATCATTGGGCAGGCCCCGCAGACTCGATATACGCAGCGCATAGCGAGAATGCGTCTCTTGACACCAAGAAGGGCCTAGGCTCTACCTTAGCGGCTCTTATCGTGACTAGTGGTGGTGGTTCAGTTGGTCAATATGGGCCCCTCGTTCACTTTGGGTCAACTATAGGCCTGTTCCTAAAAACTTATTTTAGATTACGAATGAATCCCGATATCTTTATCGGGTGCGGTGTCGCCGCTGCAATTTCTGCCGGCTTCAATGCCCCCCTTGCTGGAGTAATATTTGCGCACGAGGCTATCTTAAGACACTTCTCTCTTCGAGCTATTGCTCCTATATTCGTAGCTTCTATTAGCGCTAGTGCTTTTAGTGAATTTTATTATGGCCCCTCACCCAATATGCTGAATCTTTCACAAATTGTTCCACCGCTGGACAATATTTTTCCAATATTTATTGCACTGGGTCCGATCTTCGCCATTATCGCAGTAATTTTTATGTACTCGCTAAGAGTGGCAAGTTCTTTCGCTGCCAAATCTGGACGTTATAAATTTTTACTGCCATTTGTCGCTGCGATCATCTGTGGCTCAGTCGGGGCTATCTACCCTGAAATCCTTGGCTTAGGAATCGAGGCGATTAATGAGCTAATTGCAGGAAACATCTCTTTTGGTAAGGTAAGCGCCTTGCTTATAGCAAAGATTAGCATGACCGCGCTCTGTATAGGCTTTGGCCTCTTCGGTGGCGTATTTTCACCGGCCCTTTTTATAGGAGTCGCAGCAGGCTCGTTGGCCGCGGCTGCCGTATCATTTCTCGGTTATGCCGGAACGGAACAAGTTATTATAATTGCCGGGATGGCCGCTATTAGCGCTTCAGTTATTGGCGCGCCCATTACCAGCGTGCTCATTGTATTGGAGCTCACTGGCTCTTATGATTATGCCGTTGCCGCTATGGTAGCGGTCATAATCTCTAACCTTGTTACATATCGCATATTTGGGCTGTCCTTTTTCGATCGACAGCTACTTGATAAGGGCATCGACATGAGACTTGGCCGAGAATCGATAGCCTTAAGTCAAAGGCCAGTGACTACTTGTATTGGATCGAGCTATGTTGAGCTGGGCTTAAAGGTAACAGGCGATGATGCATTTCGGTTAATGAAGGGAGCGGAGACGGTGGAAAGCTATGTGGTAGATGAATCCGGAAACTATGTAGGAAAATTAGATATTTTTGGGGCAATTTCTGCATCTGATGATAGCGTTTTGGATTTTTTAACTATAAAGCCGATAACGTTATGTGAGGATGAGTCACTACTGACGGCTATGGCAAAAACTGTAGATTTTGTTGGTGAAAGTATTCCAATCCTATCAGCTGATAAAAAGTATCTAAGAGCTGTAGTCACGGAGGGCAGTATCTTTCAAGCTGTTATAGACGTACAAAACACAGTATCTAAAGTAGAGAGGGTGTGACTTTGACTATAAGACTTAGCAATTATAATTTATATTTTTGGTTACTATTGAGTTCAATTGTCTTCCATTCGATAACTTTTGCTCAACAAGATAGATTTGAATCTGGCCTGGCGGCTAAAGACAGGGGTCACTACGCTACTGCATTGAGAGCATGGCTGCCAATAGCTGAATCGGGAAACGCACAGGCCCAAAATAATGTCGGCTATATGTATGAGGAAGGACTAGGTGTCCCACAAAATTATCTATTGGCAATGAACTGGTATCGCCAAGCTGCAGATAATGAGCTCGCGCAAGCGCAGCATAATATGGGAATGCTCTACCACCATGGCTACGGCGTCGCTCAGAATCTTGAAGAAGCATTCAGGTGGTTTAAAATGGCGGCGGATCAGGAACTTGCAGAATCTGAATACATGCTTGGTCTAGCCTATGAGAAAGGCGAAGGGACTGCATTGAATTATGGTGAAGCTAGAAGATTGTTTCTGAGTTCGGCGCGAAAGAATTATACTCCAGCACAGATGATGTATGCCTTCATGTTGCAGGCTGGGGAGGGTGGAGACTCTCAGCCATTTAGGGCTTATGTATGGGGCAAAATTGCGGAAAGTAATGGCTCCGAGTCGGCAATAGATATTACTACAATCTCAGGCATCCAGTTAGAAGACGATGAAATAATCGAAGCTGAAGAAATTACCGCTGCATGCTTAACCGCTAGCCTTTCCCTCTGCCCAGAGTAATGACAACTTAATTTGGTAGCACTACCACTTCAATCCTACGATTTTGAGAACGCCCTGCAGCAGAATCGTTAGATGCGATTGCTTTTGTGTCGGCCAGTCCCTTAATGACCATGCTCCCTGGAGATATACTACCCCTTTCTTGCAGATAATCAGCAACACTTGCCGCACGCGCTGAAGATAAATCCCAATTGTTGCGGTATCGATTTCCGAAACTCATGGCGACGTTATCTGTGTGCCCTTCAATTTGAATAAGCCCAGAGGCCCCGGTAAGGGAATCCCCGACAGAATTAAGCAAAGAAGTAAATTCAGTTCTCAAACGTGCCGAACCGCTTTCAAAGCCGCCCTGATCTGTGAGCCTAATAATTATTGACTCACCATCTTGAAACACTTCAGCCAGACCCAAATTTATTTCATTCGATAAGTTCACTCGAATCTGTTCTAACTGGTCCTCAGCCTGACGAGACATGCTGCCTAAATCAGACTGCTCTATATTGCTTTGTGCAGATGATGTAAATTGGGCCCCCGTAACACGGACTAAGGCCTCTGAGTCTGATTGAATTGTAGATATTTTTGATAGCAACAGAATCGTATCTTGATTAATCTTCCCAGTACTATCATTTAAATCATTCGGCTCTATAGCATCTATGATTATAGTGCCGTCCTCGACTGACACTATAACCATCCCTTCCGCTATCTCCTTTGCTAAAATCTGCTCAACTTCTTCTTTAGCATTAGTGTCTGACTCACCAGGACCGTCATTTACATCTAGCTCATCCTCTGACTGTTCCTCTCTACTGCGCTGTTCTTCAAGTACATTCGCTGCAGTAGGGTCAGTAACCATCTGCCTATATTGCGTAGCAACCATATTATCCGCAGAGGGAGCTTCAACTATAGGCACCAAGACTTGAACCCCAAATCTTGATCTCATCGACCCGCTTACTTCTTTATATTTAGGGACATTGACATGCGCAAAAGAAAGTATAAGTACAAAAAACGCCATCAATAGCGTCGCCATGTCAGCGAAGGTCGCCATCCAGGCGGGAGAGCCCTTTTTACATGGCGGGCACTCAATCGGTTCGGGTTCGGGTTCGGGTTCGGGTTCGGGTTCGGGTTCGGGTTCGGGTTCGGGTTCGGGTTCGGGTTCGGGTTCAATTTTTTTAGGGACAGGTTCAACTTCACCATCCACAGCCGATCCGCCACCTTCGCCAGATCCTAACTCTTCATCCTCTATGTCTTGATCGTTCTCACTCACGTTCCAATACCCAGTTGTTTATATGTTTCATCGTACCGGCTCTAATCAGCTATCCTAATTTCTATACGACGATTACGGCTTCTTCCTTCCGACGAATCGTTGCTTGCAATTGGCAGGGTTTCAGCGAACCCCATAACCTCAACTCTTTCGTCAGGTAACTCTGCCTCTCCTGTTAGATATGCAGCTACTGAAGCAGCACGGGCTGCAGATAAGTCCCAATTTGAAGTAAAGGTATCACTAAAGCCTACTGGAATATTATCTGTATGCCCTTCTATTCTCACGCTCCCCGATTCCTGATTAATTGTTATGCCTACCTGATCTAGCGTAGTTGTAAAACTTTGCGCAACTATAGCGCTACCGGAATTAAAAGAGCCTTGACCAGCTATGCGAATAACAACTTCATCACCCTCTCTTTCAACTTCAAGCAGTCCGTTGTTTATTTCCGTATTTAGGTTCGCCCGTATGTTTTCATATCTATTATTTTTTCGCTCTTCCGCTATTTGCCCCAAATAGATACGATCTTCATCGGTTTCTGTGTCTTCCGTTGTCTCTATATCACTTAAATAAATACTGACCTCCTGAGTGGTGGTCGACTGTACCTCTGCCACAATAGTCGCTGTTTCTATCAGTATCTGGCTAACCGTTCCTTCATCATTCTCGCCGCTCCCAAAATTAGCTCCTGCGATTTCGTTATTGTTTACCTTCACTATAATTTGTTGACCATCTGTCGTCACTGTAACCAGCCCAGACGCAATTTGATCCGATAGCGCTATTTTTGTATTCTCCAAATCCTCGAGAAATCTTTCTGGTGACGACTCAGTCCGTCGAACTAGATTTTCAGCATCTCGGTCAAGCTCCCTTTGTCGCGGATTTGATATAACGGTTGGGGCTGCCTCGTTTGGTGTGAAGTTCTCCACAAGGATACTTCGCGCTGCTGGAATCTCTACTTTCGGTATTAATTTTTTGACACCAAACGCATACTGAATAGACCCATTAATGTATTCAAACCTTGGCAACTCGGTATCTGAAAATGATAAAATAAGCACAAAAAATGCCATTAACAGTGTGGCCATATCTGCAAAGGTAGCCATCCAACCGGGCGCGCCTGGCTTACATTCAGGGCATTCATCGCCACCGGCGCCAATAGCGCCGCTAACGCCGACGCCTGCAGCCAAGGCATTACCTGCAGCAGCTTCAAGGGCTGTGGAATCAACCGGATCGTTTACTTCACTACCACTATCCGTCGATGTAATGTCGTTATCGGCCATAATAATTTCAAATTTTATTCAGAATTTTATATGCTAAGCGGCGGTCGCCAAACGTTGG
>CAWKZI010000150.1:0-6009 GCA_963854365.1 Gammaproteobacteria bacterium | reverse complement strand
GCCGATTACACCTATGTCAACGAACGACTTGCTGAACACTATGACATCCCAGGAATTTACGGCAATCGCTATCGCAAGGTGACGTTAGAAGGGGCAGAGCGCGGCGGGCTGTTTGGTCACGGTAGTCTAATGATGGTGACCTCTTATCCGAATCGTACTTCACCTGTACTGCGTGGAAAGTTCGTCTTGGAAAATCTACTCGGGGGCCCTCCTCCAGAACCGCCGCCCAATGTGCCTGCACTGGAAACAAGCAGTGATGGGAAAGAGCTTACGATGCGTGAAGCAATGGCTATGCATCGGGAGAACCCAGCATGTAGAGTTTGTCATGCAGCTATGGACCCTATAGGGTTTTCATTAGAAAATTATGACGCTGTGGGTAAATGGCGCACCGAATTTGCTGGTCAAGCAATCGATGCCTCTGGACTCCTTCCTGACGGCAATACCTTCGATGGACCAGATGGGTTACGCGATCTATTGCTGGAGCGACCTGACGACTTTGTCGGCACAGTCACGGAAAAACTTATGAGGTTCGCCCTCGGGCGCAGTCTCGAATATTACGATATGCCCGAGGTACGTGCGATTGTTCGTGGTGCTGCAGAAAATGACTATAAATGGTCATCAGTTATTCTTGGCGTAATTGAAAGCGCCCCATTTCAAATGCGGAGAACTGAGTTATGAATATTTTCAAAAAAACCCTGCCCCGACGAACTTTATTACGTGGGTTAGGTGCGAGCTTAGCGCTGCCGCTACTGGACAGTATGGTACCGGCACTCTCTTCTGCCTCTGCCCAAACTGCGCAGCCAGCGAAGCGACTTGGCGTAGTTTACGTACCGAATGGTATGGCGATGAAGTCATGGACACCGGCTACCGAAGGCACCAACTTCGAAATTACTCGCATTCTGCGGCCCATGGCCGCTTACCAAGATCGAATGTTGGTACTTAGTGGACTTAATGGAGCAAGCAGCAATGCTGGCGTTCATGCAAGTGCATCAACTCGATTCTTAACTGGAACCATTCCCGCTCGCACGGAATCTGATCTACAGGCTGCGGTATCGATCGACCAACTAGTAGCTCGACAGCTAGGCAACCAAACTCAACTCGGTTCACTAGAACTAGCACTCGATCAAAGTGACGTCTTCGGTTCCTGTGATATCGGTTTCAGTTGCCAATATACCAGCACCATTTCCTGGCGTGATGCCAATACACCGCTGCCAATGGAAACTAATCCACGGGCAGTGTTCGAGCGCTTGTTTGGGGATACCGGCACAACCGATCCAGCGGTGCGATTGCAACGTATTCGCAAAGATCGCAGTCTACTAGATGCAGTGACGGATCGAGTAGCTGAGTTAAATAAAAAAGTCGGTAGCAGTGACCAGGCGAAGCTTGATCAATATTTAGATGCAGTTCGTGATGTGGAACGACGGATCCAATTAGCAGAAGCCCAAAGCCATCGTGAGTTACCTGAAGTGGATCAACCAGCAGGAATACCGCGCACTTACGAAGAGCATGCCAAACTAATGTTCGATATGCAGGTTCTTGCCTACCAAACAGATTTAACTCGTGTCATAACATTCATGATGGGGCGAGAACTGAGTGGTCGTACCTACGCCGAGATCGGAGTTCCTGATTCTCACCACCCGACATCCCATCACCGTGACGATCCCGCACTCTACGAAAAGGTCACCAAGATCAACGAGTTCCACACCAGTCTTTTCGCCTATTACCTGAACAAGCTCGACGACACCCCTGATGGTAATGGGTCGCTGCTAGATAATATGTTAATGCTTTATGGAGCTGGCATGTCTGACAGCAACCAGCATGCTAACACTGGACTGCCTCTAGTACTGCTTGGTGGTGGCTCCGGCTCTGTTAAGGGCGGAAGGCATCTCCGTTATAGAGAAGGCACACCTATTAGCAATCTGCATTTGACCATGCTCGACAAGATGGGCCTTTCTCTGGACAAGATTGGTAATAGCACCAATGCACTCAATCTATTAAGTGATGTTTAGAATTAGGTACATGATGAGACACCTTATCAATTTAGGTTTTCCAAATCAGTCTACTCTTAGTTCAGCACTGGCGGCACTGGCATTAATAATCTCATCTGCTGTAACCTGGGCCGAGACCCCTCTACTAATCGAAACAGCAAAACATCAAGATGCAGAAGCAGTGCGACTGCTCTTATCCGAAGGTGCGGATCCGAACGCACGTCAGTCCGACGGCGCGACAGCGCTGCATTGGGCAGTCTATCAAGAAGACCTCAATATGCTAACCGCGCTAACCCAAGCCGGAGCCAACGTCAATGTCACCAACCGATTAGGAGCCTCGCCGCTGTACCTAGCCGCTAAGAGTGGTAATGCCGAACTAATTAAGAATCTTCTAAGAGCTGGCGCCGACCCTAACCTCGCTTTGCAAATTGGTGAAACACCTCTCATGACCGCCTCACGATCGGGCACTGTAGAGGGCGTACAACAGATTATTGCAGCGGGAGCAGACGTCAATGCGAATGAAAAATCCCGAGGGCAAACCGCACTAATGTGGGCCGCTGCTCAGGGTCATGTCGAAGTTGCGCGCGCACTGATCAATGCAGGCGCAAACTTAGAAATCAGATCGAAAGTACGTCCCCGACTTATGTTTGCCCAAGCTAGTAATGGTGGTGCGTTTGATCAAGGCATTGTTGAGCAATTGGGTGGTTATTCTCCGCTGCTTTTTGCAGCGGCACAGGGCCATGTCGAAGTCGGTCAACTTCTTATACGTTCAGAAGCTGACATTAATGTTCTTGGTGGTAATGGAGCAAGTCCATTAGTGGTTGCAACCCATAGTGGTCATCCAGATTTTGCGCGCCTATTACTCCAGGCTGGTGCCGACCCCGATGCAATCGGTGCCGGCTACAATGCGTTACATGCAGCAGTATTGCGTGGTGATCTCGAAACAGTAGAGGCACTCCTCAAAAATGGAGCTGATCCTGATGTCAGACTTCAGCGACCAACTCCTGTACAACGTGCAAGTGAAGATTGGGCGCTCAAAGCTCCTCTGGTCAGTGCGACCCCTTATTGGTTAGCCGCTAGTTTTCGAGAAGCGAAAATAATGGATGCTCTCGAAAAAGGTGGGGCAAACCCCCTTCTCACCACAGAAGAACTTTTCAGCAAACCAAGAGACCGTGCAGGTCGTCTGAATCCGCCGGAACTGAAAGCTGTGGGTGGGTTTGCCAGTGCAGTGCAGGCAGCCATAAAAGGAGCTAGCGACCGGGGACGATTCTATGTCATACCCAATCCTGACCCAGTTGGCGAAGAACGATTAACTCTCGAAGCTGTCATTGCTGCGGCAGATCACGGCGTTAACTTAAATCACTTTGACTTCACTGAATCAACAGCACTTCATGATGCAGCTGCACGAAACCTACCTAACGTTGTTCGAGAACTAGCCGAACGGGGCGCTGACATAAACGCGCTAAATGGGCGGGGTCGGACTGCGCTGGATTTGGCCAGAATTGCAGAAAATCGGCCTAATTTTTTCGGTTTTGATTTGAGTATTCCTGGCCCTTCAACCAGTGAAGTATTATTAAAATTTGGCGCTACCTCTTCTAACTAGCTGAAACTTATTTTGTGCGACATGGCACTATATAAATTATTTACCATTCATCTCATTCGGTAAAACACATTTTCCCATGATCATTGTTTATTGTTAATTCATTTTTGTGGAGCCAAAAATTTGCGTTCTATATTTGTAAGGCTTGTAATTAAGAAAGCTAAAATAGTCATCAGTAGGACTGATCGTCTCTATAAATACCACATAGACAGGCATGCTAATGGGTACCTATTCTGCTAAGTTTTTCTGTAAATTGCCCTACGGTCCGCCAATTCTTATTTGTACCTATTATGTTATGCTCTCTAGGATATTGTGTCTAAAGAGGCTACAAAGATGAAATTAACTTCTCCAAAAGTGTCTTGCTCGATTGCCAAGAAGCTCGCGAGCTTAAGCTGTGTGGCGGCCATACTGGGAGCCATTCCTCAGATAGGCGTGAGCCAAAACCTGGTTACCGATGATACCGTTGAGTGGTATACCCTAGGTGGTGACTATGCCCATACTCGCTACTCGCCTGCCGATGAGATAACGGCTGAAAACTTTAGTGAACTGGAAGTCGCTTGGGAGTGGGATGGCTCTAGCTTTAACGGCTATAGCGGTCGCTCGACGCCTACCTATGTAGACGGCAAACTTTTCACTGTCTCTGGCCCTCGTAGAAACGTTGTCGCTATTGATCCGAAAACTGGTGAAACCTTGTGGGCCTATCGACTTCCCAATACCGGCCGCTGGGAATATTCTATGCGTGCCTCCTATGGAAAAGGAATAGCCTACTCTCGAATAAATGGGAAAGGAGTAGTTTACATCTCCTCTCCGGGGTTCTTCTTGGTGGCACTTGATGCCGAAACTGGAGCACCGCTTGAGGGCTTTGGCGGTCAGATTCCTATTGACAGTTTCCCTGAAACCGGCGTCGTGGACATGCTAGCTGATCTAGGTCATCCCTATGACCCATATGAAGGAATTCCTTTAGAAACTGGTTACATTACAGCTTCCTCCCCACCTATAGTCGTGAATGACACAATTGTCGTCGGCAATTCAGCCGAGCAAGGGTATTTGCAGGCAAGAGTAGAAAATATCCCTGGTGATATTTTGGCTTATGACAAGTTCACTGGTGAATTTAAATGGAAATTCAATGTGATTCCTCGACCTGGTGAGTATGGTCACGAAACCTGGGAAAACGATGCCTGGCAGTGGACCGGGGATGTATCCTCTTGGGCTCCATTAACGGCCGACCCAGAAAATAATATTGTTTATGTCCCAACTAACCCACCAACCATCGATTATTATGGTGGTTTTAGGCCTGGTGATGGTCTATTTGGTACAAGCGTGATTGCGCTAAACACTGAAACAGGTGAACGTGAGTGGCACTACCAGACGGTTAAGCACGACGTATGGAACTACGACAATCCTGCAGCACCTATCCAATTGGACTTAAATATCCCTGGCAGGGGACGAGTACCTGCTGTCGCTCAAGTAACGAAACAAGGATATGTCTACACCTTCGATAGAATAACTGGTGAACCGGTATGGCCAATGGAATACCGCGAAGTTCCGGCCTCAGAAGTTCCGGGGGAAAAACTGGCTACAACGCAACCGTTCCCAACTAAACCACCTGCCTTTGAAATGCAGGGCATTGAAAATGATGACCTCATTGACTATACCCCTGAGTTGCGCAGAAATGCGTTGGAGGTGATGGCTAATTACAAAATGGGCCCACTGTTTAATCCACCTATCCATGCAGAAAATACAGCAGGCTTAATTAGTGCAGCAATGTGTCCGGGAGATGGTGGTGGTGCAAATATTTATGCTCCACCTGCGGCAGATCCAACTATGGGTTTTCTGTTTGTGCCTTCGGCCAACAATTGCAGCTGGCAGCGAGTTATTCCTGGCGAAGAAGCTGATGCTAGAATTGAGGAACCTACCGGAACTACTTTCGCCGCTTATGCTAATGGTCCCGGAGCGCGACGACCACGTCTCGATTCTGGCCTGCCATATGTGAAGCCACCCTATAGCACCATTACTGCTTATGATATGAATACTGGCGAGATTGCCTGGAGAATTCCAAGCGGCGAAACACCGGATCGCATCCGCAACAATCCTGCATTAGAAGGGATTGATGTTGGCGATACTGGAAGCGGTAATGCTCCCTCCATGGTGACAACAGCAACCATGCTAGTCTATTCAGATATGGATCACGACGGTGAAACTGCCCTTCTTTATGCCATTGATAAAAGCACTGGCCAACAACTAGGTCGTATCGAAGTACCAGCACAAAGCCGATATGGTATGAGTTCCTGGAAGCATGATGGCCACCAATACATTATCCTGCAAACAGGCGCAAAGCTAACAGCTATGGCCTTACCTGCGGCTTCTGCAGCTAACTCGGATCACTAGTTTAAGGATTCCTTTAATAAGAAGAAAACTATT